>JALWUZ010000777.1 GCA_027079895.1 Anaerolineae bacterium | reverse complement strand
GTTTCCGGGACGAGGCCATGCTGCGCACCGGGATACCGGGCGTGGCGACGGGGTTGGCCTGGACGCCCGCCGGTGGGGAAGTGCTCTTCGTCGAGGCGCGGGTGATGAGCGGCAAAGAGGGGCTGATTCTCACCGGGCAACTGGGGGACGTGATGAAGGAGTCGGCCCGCATCGCGCTGAGTTACGTCCGGGGCAAACTGGAGTCGCTGGGGCTGCCGGAGGACCTGCTAGAGGGGAAGACTGTCCATCTGCACGTGCCCGCCGGGGCGATTCCGAAGGACGGGCCGTCGGCGGGGGTGACACTGGTCGCCGCGCTGGTCTCCGAACTGACCCGCAAGCCGGTGCGCGGCGACGTGGGGATGACCGGCGAAATCACTTTGCAAGGCCAGGTGCTCCCCATCGGCGGGGTGAAGCAGAAGGTGCTGGCCGCTCACCGTCAAGGACTGAAGACGGTCATCCTCCCTCAGGCCAACGAGGCGGATTTGGACGACGTGCCCCAGGAAATCCGCGAGGAGCTCTCCTTCGTCCTCGTAGAGAACCTGGACGAGGTGCTGGAGACCGCTATCGAGTCTCTCACTTCCACCGACGAAACCCCTCGGTGACGCGGACGCCGAACCGCTCGGCGAGAATCTCCTTCACCTGCGCCAGTTGGTCGGTGGGGACGACGACTAACGCCCGGTCCTTGGTCGGGAAGGGGGACAGGTACCGCTTCAGGGCCGGGTGGTCGAGGAGTTCCTTCAACGCGGTGCGGTCGCGGAACTCGATCAGGGTGACGGTGTCGGCGCGGGCCTGGCCGTAGTATCCGCCCCAGGCCTTGACCCACTCGACGACCTGGTCGGGCAGCGGCCCCCGGCTGAGGGCCTCCAACTCCGCCAGAATCCGCAGCACGCTCTCGCGGTCGCCGCCGGCCTGGGCGACCGCGGCGTGGGTCAGTTGCCACTCCCCCCTGGCGAGCGGCACCGCGATGTCGCCCAGCCGCTTGTTCAGGTAGATGGGGGGGACGGTGTGGATGGCCCGCACTATCCCATCGGGCTCGACGACGACGCTGCCGTCGGCGGAGGCGGGGTCCGCGCTGGAGATGGCCGGGAAGAGCCCTTTCTTCACCAGCGCGGCGGCCAGGGATTGGCCGTGCCGGCTCCGTCCCAGGGCGACGGTGTCGGTGACGGGGCGGGCCAGGTGCTGGCCGACGTCCGGGTCGTCGAGCAGGGAACGGAGCAGGGCCGGGTCGGCGGCCTGGAGGAGGGTGACGGCGGAGCGGAAGACGATCCGCTGGTGGTGGGCCCGCCACTCCTCCAGCGAGCGGCGCACGTTCTGGGGAATGCCGGACTCGCAGTGCTGCTCCAGGAAGCGGATGACCTCCGTCGCCTCCAACCCCGTCTGCTGCGCCCGGTAGACCGACCGGCGCGAGATGCGGTACTCGAACGCCCCCACGTCGGCCCGCTCCCGGTCGGCGAACAGGTCAATCATCGCCAGGTGGGAGAACTTCACCGGGCCCAACGCCATCAGTTGGAAGTTGGGCTGGAGGATGAGTTTCCCCCCATCGTCCTCGTGCGCCGTCTCCGCCTCGGCGGGGCGGGCCTTCTTTTTCTTCCTTCTCCGTCGTTTCCCTTTCCTCTCCGGCAGCAGCCGTGCGGCGGACGGCACCACGCGGAAACCGCGCAGCGCGGCGTCCTGCTGCTCGTCGTCGTACCCCAGTTCGACCAGCCCGATCTGATTGAGAAAACCCTTCAAACAGTGGATGACGAACTGGTCCTCGTACCGGTCCATCCTCTGGAGTATGTTGCGGGGGTTTTCGTAGTAACCGTAGCCGTAGTAACCGTAGCGATGCCGCTGGCGATACTCCTCGATGCGGGGACGCTCCGGGAAGAGGAAGCCCCTGTCCATCTCCTGGACTTTGAACAGGAAATCGCCCAGTTCCACCCACTCGCCGGGCCGGAGTTCGGCGAGGGCCTGTGAGACGGTCTGGCGGGCGCCGGCGTAGTCGGGGCCGTAATCCTCCGCCTCCTCCGACAGCCCCCCGCCGGCGTCCACCTTCGGCCAGGCGCGGATGCAGCGGGCCCGCTGCTCGGCGCGGGTCAGTTCCCAGAAATCGGGAATGTGGAGCGGGTCGTCCTCCTTGTTCGTCAGCAGGCGGTCGTCCACCCTTCTCAGCAGACCGCATGCCATCAGCAGGCCGCGGAGGAGGTGCAGCCGCTCCGTCTGCGGCTCTTTGGAGGCGGTTCCAATCAGCGGGTCGGGGGAGATCAGCACCTTGTTGACCGCCTTGAGGAACCGCTTGCCGATGTAGCCGCTCTTGATGAAGGTGACATCGTGGCTGCGCACGAAGTCCCAGTAGATGTACAGGTCACGCAGGAGGAACTCCGGGTTGCCCTCCACCGTCCGTTTGGGCTGCCAGCGGGCGGATGGGGGGATGATCTCCTGCGGAGGAGGCAGGTGGCGGCGCACCGCTTTGGGGATGAAGAGGGTGTTGCCGGGGTGGAACTGGAGTTTGTGCGGGACGTTGGTGTAACTCAGCGGCGGGTCCTTGCTGAAGACGATGCCGTGCAAGGTGAGGCGGGCGATGACGTCCTCGAAGTAAGTGGCCTGGGTTTTGTACGGGTTGCCGACGTAGGCCCCGTCGGCGTAGGGGGCGTCGGGGCGGTAGATGTTGCTCCGAGTTTTGGGCTCCGGGGCCTCTTTGGCCAGGCCGAGGCGGACGAGTTCGCGGCGGAAGGCAGCGGTGGAGACGGTGGCTTTCCGGTGGAGCAGGAGGCGGGCTACAACCTTCCGTTCCTCCAACGAAAGTTTCTCCCACGAGGCTTGCACGCGCTCTTTGGTGAAGAAGTGCTCCTTCATCTCCTTGAGGAGAGCGGCCTTGCGCAGCCGCCGGCCGGTCTTCTCATCTTTGACCGGCAGCCCGGCGCGCCGGGCCATCTCCATCAGGGTGTTGGCGTGATAGGATTGCAGTAACCGTTCGATCTCGTCCATGCGCTCTCCATCCTGATTAGACACCCGTCTTCACGCTGGGGGTGTATCCGGCCTTCTCCAAAGCCTCTTTCAGCGGCTCGATGCCCTCTGGGGCGATGACGACCAGGCGCGGGGAGATTTCGGCGAGGATGTAGCGGTCGAGGTCGGTCACAGCCTGCATTTCCCGCAGGGCGTAGTCGTCGCCGAACTCGATGACGGTCAGATCGCGGTAGAGGCGCACGCGCCCGTAGGAGGCCCACCATTTTTGCAGAGTCTCCCGGAGTCCCTCCGGCAGCGGCACGGGGAGGTCTTCTTCCCAGCGGCGGACGATTTCCTCTCCGGTCAGCCCCTGGGTGAAGGAGCGGAAGGTCACGTCGGCGTCCGGGCGGTAGACGAACTTGCGGGCGGTGGTGGATTCCAGGACGGCGATTTTGTGGAGCAGGTCGTGGCCGCGCACTCCGATGGCGGAGGGGACGACGGAGATGGTCTCGCCGTCGTAGGAAAGTATGTCCTCCGGCTGGAGTTCCTTTTCCTCCTTGACGGCCAGCGGCGGGGCCGCGACGACCTCCACCCTGTCCCAGAAGAGATCGGCCAGGCCGTGCAGCCGGAAGGCGGTCAGGTTGTCCTGCTCGTCGAAGACCAGGTCGGTCAGTCCCAGCCAGTGGAGCGGCCCGGCGATCGTCTGGCGGATGAAGGCTCCCTGGGCCATATCCCAGGCGGCGGCATCCTCGTCGAGTTTGAGGGGCTCCCTGGTGTTGGCGTCGGCCAGGAACCAGAACGGGGTCCTGTAATGCCGGTACGCCGGCGACCAGACGCCCATGTCGAACCGCGGCCAGACTACGCGCATCACCGCCAGGAAGTCCGCCAGGGAGACCCACTCGTCGTCCGGCAGGGAGGATAGGGCGCAGAGCAGCAGGCGGCGGAAGTGCATCAAGTCTTCGTGGAGACTGGCGGGCGTCAGCCCGCTGGCCGGTACGCGGCGCAGTTGGAGCCGCTTGTCCTGCCGAATGACCTCCCACAGGACGCTCCAATTGGTCATCTGGAAGTAGGTGCGGGCGAGGAGGGCCCGCCGGGAGAGGTCGTCGCGCATCAGGAAGTGGTCGTACACCTCCTTCCAGATGGTGACCGGGCTGCCGGGGTAGACGATCCCCGCCGCTTCCAGGAGGGAGTAGATGAACTCCAGGCGCATCTCCCCCCCGGCGACGATGGAGAGTTGCCGGACGGCCTCATCGTCGAGGCGGGGGCGCGGCGGCGGGACGCTCAGAGTCGCCGAGGCACCGTACAACCGGCGTGAGAGACGGGCCGTGTTCAACTCGTGGGGGTCGTAGGTCCAATGATTCACCAGGCGGGCGACATCCCCCGCCGTCGGGATGGGCATCGGAGGCCGCAGCGCGGGGGAGGTCTGGGACAGGAGCGACAGCACCTGCCCGAAGGTCTGGAGGAACGGGTAGGGGTCGGCCGGGATGACGTTCTCCGCGTCTGAGCGGACGGCGGGGGCGGTGAACATGTCGGCCAGCAGCGGCGGGAAGTGGCGGGCGATGAGGGGCGGCGTGTGGGCCGTCCGGCCGAAGTAGCCGCTGGCGGCGGGAGCCTGCGGAAACGCCAGTCCCAGATCGCACAGTTGGGCCGCAACGGCGGCGAAGTTGACCTGTTCGTCGGTGGAGGGAGCCCCCAGCATGGCGGCCTGTACCAGGAGCTTGGAGGGCGGGTAGTGGCCGTGCTCGGAGAGGAGCACCAGGGCCCGAAGCACCCGCCGTTGGACAGGGTTCAGTTGGGCGACGGTCTGCCGCGTGTCCTCCGGGTCGGTGATGTGCTGGGCTACCTGGGCGATGATGTCCGCCTTGAGCGTTCCCTTCAGTTTCCAGCCGCGCCGGCTGGCGATGGTGCGCATTTCCCGAATCGTGAGTTGATTGAGCCATCGGGAGAGGTCTTTGGCATCGGCGGCGCGTCGGTCGGCGAGGGTTTGCTCCACCCAGGCGGGCAACTGTTCAGGACGGTGGACTGCCGGGGCGCGGACGCCGAGCACCGGAAACGGGAACTCGTCTGTGGCAGCCGTGCCGCTCTCCTCCACGACGGCGAACTCCTGGGGAGCGCGGGCCCACTTGATGAACAGCGCCGCCAAGTGGGGGCAGTACAGCCCGTCCCGCCCGCGTGGGCAGTCGCAGGAGACGTAGATTTCGTCGTCCTGGAACCGGGCCGCGACGAGGTAAACGCGCTGGCCGTCCTGCACCAGGGCCATCAGCGTGTCGCCGGAGACGGTCGTTTCGTGGATGTTGTCCAGGAGGGCCAATCCCTGGCGAAACTGCTCGTCACTGAGCAAGAAGGGGATGTCTTCCTCGGAGATGGCGGTCGGTTTCGGCATATCAGCCTCCCAGTTGGCGCGGAGGGATCTCGCAGAACTCGCCGGCCAGGGTCGCCGGTTGGTAATCCGCCACCTCGTCGTCGTAGAGGATGGTGTAGCGGTAGCCCTGCTCGGTGAGGAAGAGTTGGCGGTTCGCGCTGAAATCCTGGTCTTTGGTGTCCCGGCTGACGAGGGTGTAGAAGTGCGCCAGGAGGCCGTTTTTCTTGGGACGGAGGATGCGCCCCAGCCGCTGGGCCTCCTCCTGCCGACTGCCGAAGGTGCCGCTGATTTGGATCATCACGCTGGCGTCGGGCAAGTCCACGGCGAAGTTGCCCACTTTGGAGACGATCAGCCGCTGAATCTCGCCGGTGCGGAACTTCCCGAACAGTTTGCGCCGTTCCCGCACCGGGGTTTTGCCGGTGATGATCGGGTAGCCGTACCGCTTCCGCACCTCCTCCAACTGGTCGAGGTACATGCCGATGATGAGCAGTTGGTCGTCGGGATGTTTTTGGAGCAGCAGGTCGAGGATTTCCAACTTGCGCGGGTTGACGGCGGCGACGTGGTACTTCTGGCGGGGAGCGGTCAGGGCGTACTCCATCCGCTGGGAGGGGGGCATGGTGATGCGGATTTCGGTCACTTCGACGGGGGCAATCCAGCCCTGCTTTTCGAGGTCTTTCCAGGGCACGTCGTACTTCTTGGGCCCGATGAGGGAGAAGACATCCTCCTCCCGCCCGTCCTCCCGCACGAGGGTAGCGGTCAATCCCAGGCGGCGGCGGGCCTGAAGTTCGGCGGTGATGCGAAAGACAGGGGCCGGCAGCAGGTGTACCTCGTCGTAGATGACCAGCCCCCAGTCCCGCTCGTCGAAGAGTTTGAAGTGGGGGAACTCCTCCAGCAACGGCAGCCCCCGTCGCTTCGTCCCGCGCTTGCGGTAGGTCATCGTCTGGTAAGTGGAGATGGTGACGGGGCGGATTTCCTTCTTGTGGCCGGAGTACTCGCCGATTTGGTCGGGGGTGAGGGTGGTCTTGTCGAGCAGTTCGTCAATCCACTGGCGGACGGCGACGGTGCTGGGGGTGAGGATGAGGGTGCTGCATTGGAGTTGTTCCATCACCGCCATGCCGACCATCGTCTTGCCCGCGCCGCAGGGGAGGACGATGACGCCGGAGCCGCCGTAGGCGGAGCCGCCGGCGTAGAAGATCTCGGCGGCCTCCTTCTGGTAGTCCCGCAGGGCGAAGGGCTGGCCGGAGGCGGTGACCGGGCGCAGGCGGATCTCCAGCGATTCGCCGTCCACGTAGCCGATCAAGTCCTCGGCGGGGTAGCCGATCGTGACCAGGGCCTGCTTGATGTGTCCCCGGCGGTTGGGGTCCATCAACAGAGTGTTGGGGTCTGCCTGGGAGATGACGTAAGGGAGGAGGCGTTTGTGGTGAGCCAGTTCGGAGATGAGGGCGGTATCCTCGGAGGTCAGGAGGATGTGGCCGTCCTCTCGCCGGAGTTTGACCCGTCCGTAGCGGGAGATGTAGTCCACGATGTCCACCCGCACGTTGTCGGGGACGGGGTATTTGCTGTACCGCTCCAGGCCGCTCAGGATTTCCGTGGCGGTCATCCCGGCCGAGGCCGCGTTCCAGAGGGAAAGGGGGGTGATGCGGTAGGTGTGGACGTACTCCGGGCTCTTTTCCAGTTCCGCGAAGCGGGCCAGGATGTCGCGGGCCTCTGGGTACAGGTCGTTGTCTACCTCCAGCAGGACGCTCTTGTCGCCCTGGACGATGATGGGGTTGTTAGGGTTGTAACTCATAATCTCTCACACCGCTCGTCTGGGTTTGCAAGTGTGCAATTGTAACACAAAGCGGGGATATGTCCACCGGCGGCGGAAGCGAGTCCGCTCACCGGCGACGGATAAATCCGCCGCCTGGGTTTGGATCTCACGCCCAGGCAACGGATGAATCCGTTGCCGCCGCCAGGCGACGGATAAATCCGCCGCCTGGGTTTGGGTCTCACGCCCAGGCAACGGATTCATCCGTTGCCGCCGCCAGGCTCCCAGGCTTGCCGAGAGCGCAGTACCATGCTATAATCCGCGCCGTTGCGGTTCAGTCGTCCACGTCCCGGCCCCGCCGGGCGAGAATCCCAGGGAGGTGAGAATGGAAGTCTATCTCAACATCGTGCAGATCATCATCAGCATCGCGCTGATCGCCGTCATCCTGATGCAAGTCAGGAGCGGCGGGCTGGGCGGCGTCTTCGGCGGCACCGAGACCGCCGTCTATCGCACGCGACGAGGCATCGAACGCACACTCTTCAACGTCACCATCGGCCTCTCCATCGCCTTCTTCCTCGTCACCCTGATCAACGTCATCGTCACTGGCTAGCCCGGCCGCGCGTCAACTTACCCCGTAGGGAGAACCGGGTTTCGAGGAGAAACCCGGTTTTTGTTGACCTGGGAGTCCGACGTGACCCGTTACATCCGCTGGCAAATCCTCCTCATCCTGCTCGGCGTCATTCTGGTGGGCATCCTCTTGGCCTACCTCTCCGCTAACTACACCATCGTGCTCCGGCCGGGCCGGGGAGGCACCTACGTCGAGGGAGTGGCCGGTTTCCCCCGCTACCTCAACCCCCTCCTGCTGAGCAGTTACGAGGGCGTGGACCGCGACCTGTGCGCCCTCCTCTTCAACGGCCTGACCCGCTTCGACGAGCACGGCGAGGTGGTGGCCGACCTGGCGCGTGGCTGGGACGTCACCCTCGACGGCCTGACCTACACCTTCTACCTGCGCTCCAACGCCTTCTGGCACGACGGGACCCCCGTCACCGCCGACGACGTTATCTTCACCATCCGCCTGCTGCAAGACCCCGCCTTTCCCGGCTCCCCCATCCTGGGGGCCGACGTCTGGCGCACCGTCACGGTCGAGAAGGTTGACCGCCACACGGTGCGCTTCACGCTGGCGGAGCCCTTCGCCCCCTTTTTGGATTACACCACCGTAGGCATCCTGCCGTCCCACCTGCTGCGCGGGGTGCGGGCCGCCGACCTGCCGGGGCTGGACTTCAACCTCAACCCGGTCGGCACCGGCCCCTTCCAGATGGACGAGATCGCGGTGCAGGACAAGGACATCACCTCCATCGTGCTGGAACAGTTCCGCCGCTACTACGGCGGACGGGCCAACCTCGACCGCGTCCAATTCCGCTTCTACGCCAGCGACCAGAACGTCCTCAACGCCTACGAGGCCGGCGAGGTCGAGGGAGTGGGGCGGATTCCCATCCAGGAACGGGAGCGCGTGCTGGGCTACCCGACGCTCGACCTCTTCTCCGCTCCCATCGCCCGTTACAACCTGATCTTCCTCAACCTGGCACGCGACGACCTCCCCTTCCTGCAAGAGCCTGAGGTGCGGCAGGCGTTACTGTACGGCCTCGACCGGCAGCGCATCGTGGACGAGGTGCTGGACGGCCAGGCCGTCGTCGTCCACAGCCCGATCCTGCCCGGCAACTGGGCCTACGATGAGGACATCCCCCACTACGATTACGACCCAGAGCAGGCCGCCCGGCTGCTGGACAGCGTCGGCTGGTTCCGCGCCCTGTTGGACCGCGGCGTCCGGCACAAAAAAGGGGGGCGGCTGGCCTTCACGCTCTTGGTGTCGAGCGACCCGGAGCGGGTGGCGGCGGCGCAGGAGATCGTCCGGCAGTGGAACACGATCGGTGTGACGGCCACGGTGCAGATCGCCGCGCCGGACAAAGTCTACCAGGCGTTGGCGGCCCGCGATTTCGACGCCGTGCTGACCCAGATAGCCCTCCCCGGCGACCCCGACCCGTACCCTTTCTGGCACGAGACGCAGGTCGAAGGAGGGCAGAACTACTCCGGGCTCAAGCACCGCCGCATCAGTGAGGTACTTGAACAGGCCCGCATCATCGTCAGCCGCGACCGGCGGAAGGAACTGTACGACGAGTTCCAGACCCTCTTCGCCCAGGAGGTGCCGGCCCTGCTGCTCTACAGCCCCGTCTACACCTACGGCGTGGACGAGCGCATCCACGACGTGCAGATTGGGCCGCTGACCTACCCCTCTGACCGCTTCCGCACCATCTCCGACTGGTGGATCGTTTCCCGGCGCGTCTTCGTCAGCGAGTCGGAAGCGCGGCCTTGACAACCTGGAAGTTTAGGGTAAAATACGCCCGCTTCACAAGCCGAAGTGGCGGAACAGGCAGACGCGCTGCGTTCAGGGCGCAGTGGGCTTCACGCCCATGTGGGTTCAACTCCCACCTTCGGCACCTCGATGACCTGACAAGAACGGCTTGTCAGGTCTTTCTTTTACCTCGAGCACGAGGCTCCGTATGCGCATCGGCATAGACGCCCGCCTTGTCCACTACATCCGGGGGGGCATCAGCAACTACATCCTCCGCCTGCTCCCCGCCCTCGCCGCCCTCGACGACGAGAACGAGTACCTCGTCCTCCACAGCCGCAAGTCCCCGCCGCCGTTCTCCCAGGCCAACTTCCGCCCCGTCCCCTGCTGGACGCCGCCCCACAACCGCTGGGAACGCCGGGCCTTGAGCCTCGAACTCATCCCCCGGCGGCTCGACCTGCTCCACGCGCCCGACTTCATCCCCCCGGCCTGGGGCTACCGCCGCGTGGTCATCACCGTCCACGACCTGACCTTCCTCTACTACCCCCAATTCCTCACCGCCACGAGCCGCCGCCACTACAACCGTCAGATTCAATGGGCCGTGCGCCGCGCAGACCACATCCTGGCCGACTCCCATGCCACCCGCGCCGACCTGATGGCGGTGCTGGGCGTGCCGGAGGAGAAGATCA
>JALWUZ010000776.1 GCA_027079895.1 Anaerolineae bacterium | reverse complement strand
GTCCCAACCGCGCCTGTGGGTTGTGTTTCGGTGGGGGCGGGGCTGGGGCAGACACGTGGGTCTGCCCCTACCCCGCCGCACCAAGGGGGCCGTGGCTCGGTAGGGGCAGACCCGTGTGTCTGCCCCCCAGCCGCTCCATGCCGTTTCCATCCCGCCTACCGGGATTGTCGCATTTCCACTATGCCGGCAAGTGTGACGTTCGAGGGACAGTTGGTCGTTTCCATCCCGCCTACCGGGATTGTCGCATTTCCACCTGCCCTGGCGGCGCCGTTAGAGCCGTTGGCGCCGTTGTTTCCATCCCGCCTACCGGGATTGTCGCATTTCCACCATTTTCGCGATCGTCCTTGCGTTAGGCAACGACCTTTGTGCCTGGTTTCCATCCCGCCTACCGGGATTGTCGCATTTCCACGTGAGCATGACTTCTACATTGCGCTCCTTGTTGGGGTTTCCATCCCGCCTACCGGGATTGTCGCATTTCCACCTACCTCCCGATGATCTCCCGGTAGGTCGCTTCCCCCTTGGGTTTCCATCCCGCCTACCGGGATTGTCGCATTTCCACGGAAACAATAAGGGGTGGGAGTGGAGCCTTGTTAACACGTTTCCATCCCGCCTACCGGGATTGTCGCATTTCCACCCCAATATCTAGGGGTCGGACATCTCACACCTCCTTTCTACCCCCATATCTGGACGCCGGGCCGTCGCAACCCCCATATCTGGAGGTTGTGTCCCACTGCGACGATCTCGAGTCGGCCTCGTACCCTGGAGCGCGTTAGTCCGGCCCCGTCGCCGCGCCGCCTTGGGGCGGTTCGTCCGGCCACAGGTGAGATTCCAACCGCGCCAGCCGCTCGTCTATGCGTTGCAGCCGCTCGGCCAGGGAAGGTTCCTCGTCTCTGGCAATCCAGCCGATCTTCCAGTCCAGGTAGTCTATCTGCCGCCTCAGGTAGCCCTCATACCACGTCCAATAGTCCATCTGCTCCTGCCAGTAGCGGGCCAGGTTGATCCCCCAATCGCAGAAGCGGTCCACCGACCCTAAAAAGTTCCAGCGGCTCTCGACGGAGACGACCAAGCGGGTGGCGACGACGTGGACCTGGGCCGAAGGAGGCACGGGCAACCGGTCGGTGACGTGCTCGTACCGCTTGTCGTGTTTCCGTACCTCGGAAAGCGGTCCCAGCCAGCGAACGGTGACTTGAGCACCCGGCGGACGCCGCCCCAGCCCCAGAAGCCGGCCCAGCCAACGGTGGCGGGGCGGCTCCCAGCGCAGCCGCAGGAGCACTTCTCCTTCATCGAACCCCTGGATCGTCGTCCCCTCAGGCAGGGAAATGGCCTGGGGATTGGCCGCGTCCCGCGCCGTGGCGCAACAGTTGTCGCGCAGCAGCGGCGGCAGTTCCGACCACAGCACCTTGTATGTCCACATCTCGAGCCGCAGCCAGCCGTGGACGGCCCGCCCCGGCTCCTGCCGCTTGCCAAACTGCGCCAGATAGGCCAGCAGGAGATAGCGCACCAGTTCCATATGCTCCGGCAGGATGCGGCGGGTGAAGGGGCCGTCGCGCCCCGCCGTCGGCAGCCCCTGGCGGTCCTTGAAAGCCGCCCACCACGCTTCACTGGCCAACTTGGTCACCGGATAGGAAGACCGCTTGCCAATCTTGGCCCGGGCCTCCTGCCCGGCCAGGACGTAGGGCAGGACGATCTCGATGCGCGTTTCGTGGCGGCCGATGCGCCGGTCATCCCAGACGACGAGGAGGTAGGCCACCATTGCTCCGGCGATGATTATCACGCCCAGACACGCCCACCAACCGGGCGAAGCAAAGGAGGGCACCGGCAGGATGTTGACCAGTGCGTCGAGAATCACGGAGAGCAGGACGGTACCGGCGAGCAACTCGATCAGTGTAGCGCGGGCCCGCCGGCCCGTCTCGCCGGTTTCGGGATGAACGTGTCTAGCCATCGGCGGCCTCCCAAATGCCATACGTCCCGACGACCGGCTGCCAGTTCTCCTTTTCGACGATGCTGCCGGGCGTGTAGAAAATCTGTACCGTCGTCTTTTGCCCCGGCCCCCAGGGGCCGCCCGGCGCGTTCTGCCATCGGCGCCAGGGGACCGGCTCGGCCCGCCCGCGCACTGCGTCGCCGGGGAGCGCGTCCAGCGGGACGTGGGCGTGGAGCGTCCGCTTCTGCGCGTCCCATTCCGGCGGGTGGGGGCGCGACTCCCCCGGCACCGGAACGGGGCCGGCCGCCGTTTCGCGCGTCAGCCGCCCCAGGCCGTACCCCCGGTCGGCCCCCAGGCTCAGTTCCGCCAGGGCGGACAGCACGTCATCGGGCGTCAGCCCCGCCAGCGTGGGGGGGATGCTCCGCCAGGGCCGGCGGACGTAGAGGGTGAACCGCCAGCGCACCGGCTCTCCGGTGGCCGGGTCGCGGGCGGCCAGTACCTCCGTCTCGTGCAGTGCGCCGCTGTGGGCGGTGAGCGTGGCCGGGGCGACGGCGGTCTGTCCCAGCGAGGACAGGAAGCGGGCCTCGAAATCGGCGGCGGGGAGCGGGCCGTAGCACAGCCGCCCGTCCTCGTCGTAGCAGGGATGAGCCGTCTGGCCGTCCACCAGCAGGAAGGCGTAGGAGGTGGGCAGGTTTTCGGCCACGAAGGCACCCACCGCGTCGTAGTCCGGGCCGGCGGCGCGGGGGAGAAGGGCGCGGGTCAGCCGGGCCGTGACCGCCCCCCACAGCGTCCAGCCGGGGGCGTAGAGGCGCGTGCGCTGGATGAAGCCGAAGGGATGGTCGCCCAGCAGCACCGGCGAACGGGCGCGGTAGGTGAGAGTCCAAGCCTGCCAGCCCATCGCTACCCCTCCGCCCGCAGGCCGTAGAGGGCGTAGACTAACGCCCGCTCGGCCAGTTGCCGTGCCAGGAGCAGTTTGGGCAGGTCGTCGGTCAGGGCGATGACCGCCTCCCGGTCGTTTTCGTCACCCGACCCGCCGCCCAGCAACGGGCCCACCGCCTCCTCCCGCCAGAGGGCGCGGATCTGCGGCCAGATGACCTTGCCCCCGTCTTCCCAGCGGTAGCGC
>JALWUZ010000775.1 GCA_027079895.1 Anaerolineae bacterium | reverse complement strand
AGCAGGGAGACCGTCTGGCAACGGTGGACGGCTTCCCAGTCTACCGCGTGGAGCGGTTCACCGAGAAGCCGGACCGGGAGACGGCCACCCGGATGGTCGCCAGCGGCGCGTACACCTGGAACAGCGGCATGTTCATCTGGCGGGCCGCCCGCATCTTGGACGAGTTCCGCCGCCAAATGCCGGAGTTCTACGCCCAACTGATGGAGGTGGAGACCGCCCTGGGCACCGCCGACTACGAGGCCGTCCTGTCCCGCGTCTGGCCGCAGGTCGCCAAGCAGACGATTGACTACGGCGTGATGGAGGGGGCGGAGGACGTGGTCGTCATCCCGGCGGACATCGGCTGGTCCGACGTGGGCAGTTGGGCCAGTCTGTCCGCCCTGCTGCCCGCCGACGAGGACGGTAACATCGTCGTGGGCCGCCACCTGGGGCTGGACACGCGGGACACGCTGGTTTTCAGCCTGGCGTCGGGGCGGCTGATCGCCACCATCGGCCTGGAAGGGATGATCATCGTCGAGACCGACGACGCCGTCCTGATCTGTCCGAAGGAAAGGGAACAAGAGGTGCGGGAGATCGTGCGCCTCCTGGAAGCCAAGCAAGAGCAAAACTATCTGTAAGGAGTCACCATGCAAGCCTACTGTGTGAAATGCCGAACCAAACGTGAGATTCAGGACCCGCGCCCGGTGTTCACCAGCAACGGGTCGCCGGCTACCCAGGGAGTGTGCCCCGTCTGCGGGGCCAAACTCTTCAGGATGGGGCGCACCCCGGCCCACGAGGGATTGAAGCCGGAAGAGCACACCGTCGTTTCCAAAGCGAAACAGGAGTTGGCGCGGCTGCCGAAGATGGTCATCGTCGAGTCGCCGGCCAAAGCGCGGACGGTGGGCCGTTTCCTGGGGAAAAAGTACACCGTGCGGGCCTCCGTCGGCCACGTGCGCGACCTGCCCTCCAATCGGATGGGGGTGGATTTGGAGCACGACTTCGAGCCGCGCTACATCATCCCCTCCAAGCGGAAGGACGTGGTGCGCCAACTGCGGGAGGATGTCCGCCGCTCGTCCGAAATCTACCTGGCGACCGACCCCGACCGAGAAGGAGAGGCCATCTCCTGGCACCTGACCCAGGCCCTCAAGTCGGCCATCGGGCCGCGCCCGGTGAAACGGGTCGAGTTCCACGAGATCACCGAGGAGGCCATCGAGCACGCCTTCTCCCATCCGCGCGAGATTGACATGCAGCGGGTGGAGGCGCAGCAGGCCCGCCGCATCCTCGACCGCATCGTCGGCTACACCCTCAGCCCCCTGCTGCGGAGCAAACTGGGCCGCCGCGGGCTCTCCGCCGGACGGGTGCAATCGGTCGCCGTGCGGCTGGTCGTCGAGCGGGAGCGGGAGATCGAGTCCTTCGTGCCGGTCGAGTACTGGTCGCTGGAGGCGGAGTTGGCCAAGCAGGAGGAGGAAAAGCGGAGTTTCATCGCCCGTCTCCACCGCATCGCCGGGGAGGAGCCGGAACTGCACAACGCGGACGAGGTGCAGGCGGTCGTGGAGGAGTTGGAGAAGGCGGCCTACGTCGTCACCAAAGTCAAAGAGGGGCAACGCCGCCGCCGCCCCGCCCCGCCGTTCACCACCAGCACGATGCAGCAAGAGGCCTCCCGTCGCCTGGGATTCACCGCCCGCCGCACGATGCGCTTCGCCCAGCAGTTGTACGAGGGGATTGACCTGGGGGACGGGCCCGTCGGCCTGATCACCTACATGCGCACCGACAGCGTCAACGTCGCCGAGCAGGCCCAGGCCGAGGCGCGGGAGTTCATCACCGAGCGGTTCGGGGAGCAGTACCGCCCCCAGAAGCCGCCGAAGTACAAGACGAAGACCAAAGGAGCGCAGGAGGCCCACGAGGCCATCCGTCCGACGAGCGTCTTCCGCACGCCGGAGGACCTCAAGCCCTTCCTCGACCGGAATCAGTACCGGCTCTACACGCTGATTTGGAAGCGGTTCATCGCCAGCCAGATGGCGCCGGCCGTCTACGACACCATCTCCGTCGAAATCCAGGCCGGCCCGCCCGACGCCGACGAGCGGCCCTACCTCTTCCGCGCCAGCGGGTCCAGCCTGCGCTTCCGGGGCTTCCTGGCGGTCTACGAGGAGAAAAGGGAAGAGGAGGAAATCGAGGAGGAGGAGAGCAAGCGGGAGGAGATCCCGCCGCTGACGGTGGACGAGATGCTCGACCTGGTGCAACTGCTCCCGGCGCAGCACTTCACCCAGCCGCCGCCGCGCTACAGCGAGGCGACGCTGGTCCGGGCTCTGGAGGAGTACGGCATCGGACGGCCCAGCACCTACGCCCCGATTATGTCCACCATCCAACAGCGCGGCTACGTCGAGCGGCGCGACGGACGGCTCTACCCGACCGAGGTCGGCATCGTCGTCAACGACCTGCTGGTGGAGTATTTCCCCGATTACATTGACGTGGGGTTCACCGCCCAGATGGAGGAGGAACTGGACCGCATCGCCCGCGGGGAACGGGAGTGGGTACCGGTGCTGCACGACTTCTATACCCCGTTCTCCGCGACGTTGGAGCAGGCGCGGGAGAATATGCCGACGGTGCAGATGGGGAACGACCCCACCGGCGAGATGTGCCCGGAGTGCGGCCACCCGTTGATCTACAAGTACGGACGGTTCGGCAAGTTCATCGGGTGCAGCAACTTCCCGCAGTGCCGCTACAGCCGCCCGATTCTGCACAAAATCGAGGGGGTCAAGTGCCCAGAGTGCGGCGGCGACATCGTGGAGAAGCGCACGCGGCGCGGGCGCACGTTCTACAGTTGCGCCAACTACCGGAAGGACGACGAGACCTCCTGCCAGTTCGCCACCTGGAAGCGACCGCTGCCGCAGCCTTGCCCGGAGTGCGGCGGCCTGCTGACCGAGGCCCGCAAGGGCTGGGCGAAGTGTATCGCCTGCGAGGAGGAGTTCCCCATCGAGAGTCTGGAACAGGTTCGGAGGAGCGCGGATGCCACCCCTCGTCCTGGGGATTGACCTGGGCGGCACGAAGATCAGCACCGGCTTGGTGGACGGT
>JALWUZ010000774.1 GCA_027079895.1 Anaerolineae bacterium | reverse complement strand
TGCGGACGCTGCTCCGCGCGGCGCGCGGGGGCGCCGCCGGGATTCTGGGGGGGGCGTAGGCGCGGGGCGGTGTGGGGCTGATTCTGATGGGCTGGCAGGGGCAACTTTCCACGCAGCGGGTGGAGGGGAGCGTCGTCAAGGACGTGGTCTCCGGGGCGAAGTGCGACGTGGCGGTGCTGCGCGACCGGGGTATCAGCCGCTCCCCCCTCTGGCGGATACTGGTGCCGGTCGGCGGGGGGCCGCACGCCCGGCTGGCCCTGCGGCTGGGGATGGACATCGCCAGGGCGGAGGGAGGCACGGTGACGGTGCTCCGGCTGCTCCCCGCCGCCGGGGAGGTGGACGAGACGGTGGAGATGGACGTGCTGCGGCAGTTAGTCGAGGACACGCTGGGAGGGGTGCCGGCGGAGGTGACGCTGCGGCTGCGGCGCAGTGACGCCATCGTGGACGGCATCCTGACCGAGGCAGCCCCGGACCCGGAGACGGGAGAGGCGCGGTGCGACCTGATCGTCATCGGCGCGTCGGAGGAGTGGTTCCTGAAGACGCTCCTGTTCGGCTCGATTCCTGACCGGGTGGCGGACGGTGCGCCCTGTTCGGTGCTGATGGTGCGCAAGTACGAGCCCGCGCCAGTCTCCTGGCTGCGGCGGATGTTCAAGGGGTTCGGGGGGCGAAACGGGCACGAAGACGCCCCCTAGCCGCCGGATTCCCGCCGAATGACCTCCGTCGCCGCCGTCGCCAGACCGACGACCAGCCAGAAGAGCGTCACCGAGTGGTGAAAATCCAGGTTGAAAAAGTAGTGGTCGAACAGGCCGCCGACCAACGCCCCGACCAGTCCGGCGTGCAGTCCCCACCAGAGCGGTTCCAGGGCGGGGATCGTCGCCGCCGCAGCGCGGGTACGCCAGAACCGGACGCCGACCCCGGCGATGACCGTCAGGAAGGCGGCCAGCCCAATCAGCCCCATCTGCTCGGTGATGATGAGGTAGACGTTGGCGACCCCAACGTAGGTGTCAATGTCCGGCGAGCCGGAGAAGCCCACCCCCAGCCAGGGATAGCGGCGGATGAGAATCAGCGCGTCCTTGTACTCGCCGAAACGCATCTGCGTCGCCAAATCCTCCCCGCGCAGTCCGGCGACGAAGTGGGCGACGTACTCCTGAGTCTGCGGCAGGACAAGGAGGAGCAGGGCCGCCGCCAGCAGCAACCATCCTAGCCGGCGGTAGCGCAGCAGGGCGACGAGGGTCAGGGAGAGCCCCACCCCCACCAACGCGCTGCGGCTCATCGTCAGCCCCATACAGAGGGCCATCGTGCCCAGCACCGGCAGCAGGTAGCGGCGGCGGAGGAGCGGGCGGGCGGCGAACAACTGGGGTACGCCGATGCCCAGCGTGATGTTGAGCAGACTGCCCAGCACGTTCGGGTCAACGGAGGTGGACGTGGCCCGCATAGGCAGTTCCGGGTCGTCGCGGATGTACCGCAGCACGCCGGGGCCCGTCGGATAGCCCAGTCGCCCCAGAGCGGAGAGCAGCCGGATGACGAAATCGGCGGAGACGTAGGCGGCGATGATGTAGAGCACGATTCCCAGGGCGGCGGCGGCGCAGGCCCCCAGGAGCAACGCCCGCACCACCCGGCGCAACCGCCCCTCGTCCTGCACCGTGTTGACGACGAGGAAGAACAGCCCCACGCTGAGCAGAATCTCGGCGAAGTGGCGCAGGACGTAGGAGGTCAGCGGGATGTAGGCCAGTCCGAAGACGAAGGAGCCGACCGCCAGGAGCATGAACAGGCCGACGAAGGGGCCCAACGGCGTGCCGACGAGCCGTCGCTGCCCCCCGGTGGCGACCTGCAACAGCCAGACCGCGAACAGAGCCCCCAGAGCCGCGTCGAGGAGCGTCGGGGTAAAGCCGATGTCGAAGGGGAACGAGGCGAAAGGCAGCAGGACGATGACGCCGATGACGCCCCAGTAGGCGACCTCGATGTCCCGCAGCATCCACAGCCCCACGAAAAGCCCCGCCAGCAGTACGCCGGTGACGAGCGGCCCGACGTGGGCCAGCGCGTACCCCACCCCGATGGCCAGGACGGCGCACAGGAGCACCGCCGCCGCGATCGCCAATCCCCGCTTGCCCGTCGTCATCGCGCCCATCAGTAAGCCCCCTTCCCGCGCAGCACCGCCCCGACGGTCATCACCAAAATCCGCAGGTCGAGCCACAGAGACCAGTTGCGGATGTAGTACAGGTCGTCCTCCATCCGCAGCGTGTAGTCGGCCCGGTCGCTCCGCCCGTTGACCTGCCACCAGCCGGTCATCCCCTGGGGGACGGCGAACCGCTTGCGGTGCTGCGGGCCGTACCGCTCCACCATCCAGGGCAGTTCCGGGCGCGGCCCGACCAGGCTCATCTCCCCCTTGAGGACGTTCCACAGTTGGGGCAGTTCGTCTATGCTGTAGCGGCGGAGGACGCGCCCAACCCGGGTGATGCGGGGGTCGTCCGCCCGCTTGAGGAAGACCGGCGGGCCGTCGCCGCTTTCCTGGGCCAGACCGCGCTCATCCTCCTCCGCGCCGACGTACATCGTGCGGAACTTGAGCATGCGGAACGGTCGCCCCCCCTCCCCGACGCGCTCCTGCCGCAGTAGAACGGGCCCCGGCGAGTCGAGCCGGACCGCCAGGGCTGCCGCCGCCATCACCGGGGAAAAGAGCACCAACGCCAGCCCGCCGATGAGCAGGTCGAACAGCCGCTTGACCACCCGATTGGCCCCCTCGATGGCCGGTTCCCGCAGGCCGATGAGGGGGATGCCGGCGAACTCCTCCACCGTCGCTCGGATGACCACCAGGTCGAACACGTCGGGGACGGTGCGCACGTTGACCGGCAGCGTCTGGAGGTCGAGCACCAGATGCCGCGCCCGCTCCTGAGCGTCGGGCGGCAGGGCCAGGATGACCTCGTCCACCTGCCGGGCGGCGACGATCTCCCCCGCCTCCGCCAGCGTCCCCAGGACGGGAGCCGTCTGGTCGGGATGGGCCCGCTTCTCGGCGTCGTCGTCCACGTAGCCGACCAGTTCCAGCCCCATCCAG
>JALWUZ010000773.1:707-10105 GCA_027079895.1 Anaerolineae bacterium | reverse complement strand
GGGTGGACTTGCCGACATTGGGCAGCCCGACGATGCCGATCTGCAACGCCATCTCAATACTCGATCACGCGCGGGAGCGATTTGGCATGCTCCACCCAGCCCCGCACCTGGTCGGGGCTCGGCATGCGGCGCACGAGAGACTTTTCGGCGTTGACCTCTTTCAACTTCTCGTACAGATTGGCGGGGTTGCGCTGGGCCAGTTCCGGCACCGTATCCACCCCCGCCGCCTCCAACAGGTCGGCGTACTCCTCACCAATCCCCTTGACGCGGAACAGGTCCACGTGGTTCACCCAGCGCAGGATCAGTTTGGGGCTGATGCCGGTCTGCTCGGCCAGGGCCGCCCGTCCTTTGGCGGTGGCCCCCTTTTCGAGCAGCGCGTCCGTCGTCTCGATGCCGGCCTCCACCAACTTCTGCGCGTAGGTCTCGCCGATGCCTTCGACTTTGGTCAGTTGAGCCATTTTTCCCTCCTGGATTCTGGATTGGTCTCCTCGCTACGTCTCACTCAAGGGGAGGCTGATGTAGAACGTGCTCCCCTGTCCCAACGCGCTGTCCACCCACACCCGGCCTCCGTGCCGCTCGACGATGGATTTGACGATCGCCAGCCCCAGGCCGGTACCCTGGATGCCGATCGTGTCCCGCCGCTTGACGCGGTAGAACTTCTCGAAGAGGCGCACCTGGTCGTCCGGGGCGATGCCGATGCCGTTGTCGGTCACGTTGATGATGGCCTGGCCGCCGCGCACCGTCAGGCCGACCGTCACAGTGCCGCCGCTGGGGGTGTACTTGATGGCGTTGTCCACCAGATTGGTAATCGCCTGCCGCAGAAGCGCGGCGTCGCCGGAGACCACCGCTATGCCGCCGCCGGTCTCCATCCGCAGGGTCAGCCCCTTGGTCGCCGCCCGAACGCGCATGCTGTCTACCGCCTCCACCAGGATGGCCCCCAGGTGACAGGTGTTGCGCTCCATCCCGATACCGGCCTCGATGCGCCCCAGGTCGAGCAGGTTGTCAATCAACTCGCTCATCTGGCTGATGCCCTGCAAGATCTTCTCGACGTACTCGTGCTGCTTTTCGCTCAGGTCGCCCACCATCGGCAACATCGTCGTGTAGCCGCGCATGAAGGTGAGCGGGGCCCGCAGGTCGTGGGAGACCGTCGCCACGAACTCCGACTTCATCTCGTCCAGTTCTTTGAAGTGGGTCACATCACGCATGACGGCCACGCGCCCGATGCGCTCCCCGTTCGCGCTCATGATGGGGGAGACGCTGGCGTAGAGGGTGCGCCCGTCGGGGAGCGGCACCTCTTCGGAGAGCGACTCGCTGAGGGTCAGCGGCTCCTCGAAGATCTTCGCCAGGGCCGGTACCAGGCCGGCCTCGCCGACCTTCCGCCCCACGACTTCGTCCGCCGCGATACCGAAGGCCCGCTCCGCCGCCGGGTTGACCAGGAGGATGCGCTCGTCGCGGTCCGTCACCAGGACGGCGTCGGTGGTGCTGGCGAGAATGGCGGCCAGCCGCCGCCGGCCGCCCTCGGCGGCCTGGAAGAGACGGGCGTTTTCGACCAGAACCGCCGTCTGGCTCGCCAGGGTGGAGAGGAAGTCAATGTCGGAGTCGCTGAACTCGCGCACCGTGCCGTAGCCGACCCACATCACGGCGGAGACGCGGTCTTTGGTGCGCACCGGCAGGGCGATGGCGGCGGCGATCGAGTCGCCGTCGAACGTCTCTCCCAGCGGCAGGTCGGCGGTGGAGAGGTCCGGCACAATCAAGGGGGACTCGCGGTCTCTGGCCGCCGTCGCCAGCACGCGGTCGAGGGCGCCCAGGTTGCCGTGCGCCGTCCCCCGGCTCATCACCACCTGCGGGTCGCCGGTGCCGGAAAGGAGCACCATCCGCGCGACCTGGGCCTGGGTCGCCTTCAACGCCCCTTCCAGGATGAAGTTCATCCCCTTGGGCAGTTCCAGCGTCGCCGAAACGGCCTGGCTGATTTGGAGGAGGAGCGAGAGGTCGCCCAGGCGGTCCCGCAGGCGGACTCGCATACCCTCGAAGGCGTCCCCCACGCGGGCGACCTCGTCGTCGCCCGGAATGCGCACCGGATGATCCAGGTCGCCCTCGGCGATGCGGTCGGCGGCGGCGGCCAATTGGGTGAGCGGACGGGTCAGCCACCGGGTCGCCAGCGGGATGACGATCACCAACCCCCCGCCCATCAGCAGTTGGAGCAGCAGCAGCGGGGTAGCGATCTGGGTCGCCTGCTCCAGGACGACCTCGTAGGGCAGGAGAATCACTACCGCCCAGGGGAACCCCTCGACGGGGAGGTAGTAGACCAGTTGCCGGGTGTTGTCGGCCCGGTTGCGGCTTTCGTAGGCCCAGCCGCGCAGCACCGTCGCGATGCGGGGGCGGCTTTCGTCCACGTGCCACTCGGAGAGGAGCATGTTGGGGTCGGAGTGGGCCACGATGTGCCCGTCGGCGTCCACCACGAACCCCTCCCCCCGGTCGCGCGTCCATTGGAGGCTCGCCAGCGCGTGATCCACCACCGGGTTCACGTCCATGCGGGTGCGTCCCAGCAGCACACCCACCCGCTCGCCGGTGTCGGGGGTCTCCACCGGAGCCAGGAACGAGAGGATGACCTCCTCCCGCCGGGAGCGGTGGACGGTGCTGATCTGCGTCGCGCCGGTCTCGATGACCCGCTGGAGGAGCATCTCCTCCTGGCGGGTCAGTTCCGCCTCCCCGGTCGGCGGAGGGGGGTACATCGCCACCAGATGGCCGTCGGTGTCCAGGAAGAGCAGTTGGTCGAAGAAAGCCACCGTCCGCATGTCGCCCAGGAGCCGCTCCTGCAACACCGCCTCGTCCCGGCTCTCGCGGAGTGTGGCGTCGTTGGCGAACTCGGACAGCATCCCCAGGCCGGTGTGGACGAAGTAGGGAATGTCCTCGGCGGCACTGTGGGCGTCGCGGGCCATCTCGTCCACCGCGTAGAGGGTCGCCACGCGCAGCGTCGTCGTCGTCACGGCGTAGACCAGCGCGAAGGTCATCAGCAAAATCAGGGGGACGAAGAGGAAGAGCAGCCGCCGGCTCAGGGTGCGGCCATAGGGCGGGGTGCGGTGCGCCTCCCGAACCGGACGGGAGCGCGGGAGGAGCAGGTAAACGCTCTGCACGACCAGGGCGGCGATGACGCTTTCCAGCAACTCCGGCCCCAGCGTGGCCTGGGTGAAGGTGACGGCGTAGTCCAGCCCAGCCAGCCCGGAGCCGGCAGCGTGTACGAACACCGCCAGCGCCAGGAAGATGGAGGCGGCGAGGGCGGCCAGCGGAGCCGCTATCAACGGCTGTCGCATCAGGAGGGGGAAGCGGCCCCGGTAATCCTGCCGCAGGAAGTAGCCCACCAGGAAGCCGAAGAAGGCGAGGTGGAAGATGTCGGTGAGGCTGCCGCTCATCATTCCGGTGCGCACGACGCCCGTCAAGAGCCCGATGACCGCCGCCGGGATGACCCCGGCCCAGGCCCCGGCGATGACAATCGGGACGGTCAGCAGGGAGATGAAGGGCTGCGACGGCTGGGTAGGCAGATTGGGCGGCGGGAGCAGGTCCGGCGGCGAGAGGCGCACCACCAGCCAGCCCTGGGCCGTCGCCAGCGCGGACAGCCCGGCCAGCACGAGGGAGCCCAGTGAGAGGAGCGACCGCCAGCGATTCCACCCGCGCAGGTCGCGGCGGGCAGCCCACGCCAGCACGATGAGCACCAGCGTGTAAAGTCCCGCCAGGGTGTACTCCCAGGTGTTTAGCGGCAGAAAGGCTAAGTCCATCGGCAATCCCGAAGCCACTCTTCGGACAAGTGGGGTGTCGGGATTATAGCACACAGCAGGAATAATTCAAACATTCACCAAGATGAGCATCCCGCCCTACCCCTCTCATCGGTTTCGGAGTATAATAGCCCCACTATGGGCACGACAAACGACATTCAGGCCAAGTTGCGTCATCTGCCCAGCGTGGACCGCCTGCTGGGGAACGCCCGCCTCCCCGCCCTCATCGCCGCCTATGGCCGCGAGCGGACGGTGGACGCGCTGCGGGCCGCCCTGGACGATTTCCGGGCCGCCATCCGCCGGGGAGAGGACGCACCAGAGGGGGACGGGCCGATCATCGCGCGGGCGGAGGCCCACCTGCGGGCGCGGTTCGCCCCCACGCTCCGGCCGGTCATCAACGGGACCGGCGTCATCATCCACACCAACTTGGGCCGCTCGCCGCTTTCGGAGGCCACGCGGGCGGCCCTGGAAGCGGTGAGCCGCGGGTATTCGACTCTGGAGTACGACCTGGAGGCCGGACGCCGGGGACACCGCACGCTGCACGCCGAACGGCTGCTCTGCGAACTGACCGGCGCGGAGTCGGCCCTGGTGGTCAACAACAACGCCGGGGCCGTGCTCCTGGCGCTGAGCGGTCTGGCCCAGGGGCATGGGGTCGTCATCTCGCGGGGGCAGTTGGTGGAGATCGGCGGCGGCTTCCGCGTCCCCGATGTGATGGCCCAGAGCGGGGCCCGGCTCATCGAGGTCGGCACCACCAACCGCACCCATTTGCGGGATTACGAGCAGGCCATCACTCGGCAGGAGGCGGATGTGGCCCTCATCCTGCGGGCGCACCACTCCAACTTCCGCATCATCGGCTTCACCACCGAGCCGCCGCTGCCGGATTTGGTCGCCCTGGGCGCGAAGTACGGCCTTCCGGTGATGGACGATCTGGGCAGCGGTGCGCTCCTGGATACCGCCCGCTTCGGGCTGGCCCACGAACCGCTGGTGCAGGAGAGCGTCGCGGCGGGGGCGGCGGTCGTCTGCTTCAGCGGGGACAAACTGCTGGGCGGCCCCCAGGCGGGGATCATCGTCGGGCAGGCGGAGTACGTCGAGCCGCTCAAGCGTCACCCGCTGGCCCGCGCCCTCCGCGCCGACAAACTCTGCCTGGCCGGGTTGCAGGAGACGCTGTTGCACTACCTGCGCGGAGAGGCGACGGAGCGCATCCCCATCTGGCGGATGATCGCCGCGCCGTTGGCGGTGGTCGAGGAGCGGGCCCGCCGCTGGCAGGAGTCGCTGAGCCGGGCCGGGCTGTCCGCCGCGGTGCGCGACGGCGTGTCCACCGTCGGCGGGGGCAGTCTGCCGGGAGAAAGTTTGCCGACTAAGTTGCTGGCGGTGCCGGGTCCGCATCCCGACCAAATCGCCGCCGCGCTGCGGGCCCACGACCCGCCGGTCATCGCCCGCATCGAGGACGACGCGCTGGTGCTCGACCCGCGCACCGTCTTGCCGGAGGACGAGGAGGAGTTGCTGGCCGCCTTGTTGACCGTCCTCCCGGCATACCAGAGCGGGCGAGCCTGACCCCGCAAACCCAACACAAGGAGAGTTCTATGTGTGGCATTTTTGGCATCGTGGTCGAACAGGAGCAGCCCCTGGGGGAGATTCTCGTCGAGGCCGGACGGCGGCTTTCTTACCGGGGGTACGATTCGGTGGGGTGCGCCACTCTGCGGGACGACGGCACCATTGACTTGCGGAAGGACGTGGGCAAGATAGACGCCGTCGCCGAGAGGCTGCGCTTCTCCGAGATGGTCGGGCGGCGCGGAATCGTCCAACTGCGCTGGGCCACTTTCGGCTCGCCGTCGCCGGCCAACGCTCAGCCCCACATTGACTCCGACGGCGACCTGGTCGGAGCGCACAACGGCAACGTGGTCAACAACGTCGAGTTGCGGCAGCAGTTCATCGCCGAGGGGATGACGGTGCGCTCCACCAACGACGGCGAGTCCTGCGTCCACGCCGTCGAGCGGTACGTTGACCGGGGGGACGATATGATCACCGCCATCCGGCGGGCCTACAACGACCTGGAGGGGGACTACGCTTTCGTCATCGGGCGGGTTGGGGAGGACACGCTGTACGCCTTCAAGAAGGGCTCCGGGCTGGTGGCCGGGATCGCCGCCGGAGCGACCTGCGTCTCATCAGACCTGCCCTCCATCCTGCCGCTGACCCGGCGCATCCTGCGGGTGCGGGACGGGGAGATCGTTATCCTCCGCGCCGACGGGGTGGAGTTGCGCCGCGTCGAGGACGGGAGTCTCATTGAGCGGGAGAGCGAGGAGATCACCGAGAGCATGGAGATGGTCGAGAAGGGCGGGTATCCGCACTTCATGCTCAAGGAGATTCACGAGCAGCCGACGGTCGCCGGGGAGTTGTTCCGCCTGCTGGAAGCCTCCCCCCACGTGGAGCAGATGGTCACGCGCATGCGGGAGGCCCGTCACCTGTACCTGGTCGGGTGCGGCACGAGTTACCACGCTTGCGTGCTGGGGTCGGTCTACCTGGCCCGGCTGGCCGGTCGCCCGGCGGTGCCGGTGCTGGCGCCGCAGTTCATCCCCCAGTACGGCCCGACGGTCGGCCCGGAGGATGTCGGGGTCTTCGTCAGCCAGAGCGGGGAGACGAAGGACGTGCTCAACGCCCTGGCAGTGGCCCGTCAGCGCGGGATGGGGGTGCTGGGGCTGGTCAACGTCATCGGCTCGACGTTGATGAACGAGAGCGAGCGGTATCTGCCGCTGGCCTGCGGGTACGAAATCAGCGTCCCGGCGACGAAGACTTTTATGAATCAGGGGGTGGCCTTCCTCTACCTGGCGTTGCGGATGGGAGGGCACTCCACCGCCATCCTCGCCAATCTGCCGGACCTGTTGGAGGAGACTTTGAAGCGGGTGGAGCCCCAGGTGGAGAAGTTGGTGCCCGACCTGGCCGCCGCCGATGATCTGTACTGCCTGGGATACGGCCTCACCTTCCCCATCGCGCTGGAGGGAGCGTTGAAACTCAAGGAGGTCACTTACACCCACTGCGAGGGGATGCTCTCCACCGAGTTCAAGCACGGGCCGCTTTCGGCGGTGTACGAGGGGTATCCGGTCATCTTCGTCGCCGGGCCGGAGGATGTGCCGCTGCTGGTCAGCGGGATCAACGAGACCACCTGCCGGGGCGGGCGGGCTATCGCCGTAGGGGAGGAGGACGAGCGGCTGCGGGCCAACGCCAATGACCTGATTGTGCTCCCGCCGTCGGACCCGGTGCTCAATCCCCTGCTGGCGACGCTGCCGCTGCAACTGCTTTCCTACCGGCTGAGCCTGGCGCGGGGGTACGACCCGGACTTCCCGCGCAATTTGAGCAAGACACTGACCGTAGATTGAGGAGGTCGAGATGAGCGTGTCCCGCCCCCTGGCGACTGCGCCGCCACACACACGACCGCGTCCGCCATTGTGGAGATGGCCGGCGCAGGTACGGCGTCTACGCCCGACTTCACCAGTGGCCCCGCCGCCCTTGCAGACCGGCGACCATCTCTCGCGGGCCGAGTTCGAGCGTCGTTACGCGGCTCACCCGGAAATCAAGAAGGCCGAGTTAGTGGAAGGAGTGGTCTATATGCCGTCACCCGTCCGTTTCCACGAGCATGGGCGTCCGCACCTGGACATCGCCGGTTGGATTGCGTTGTACCAGGCATTCACTCCGGGCGTCGTGGGGGGCGACAACGCGACGGTGCGCCTCGACGAGCGCAACGAGGTACAGCCGGACGCCCTCCTGCGCCTCCCGCCGCGCCTGGGCGGGCGGTCGCGGGTCACGGAGGACGACTACCTGGAAGGCCCGCCGGAGTTGGTGGTGGAGATCGCGGCCAGCAGCGCGGCCTACGACTTGCACAGCAAGCGGCTGGTGTATCAGCGCGTCGGCGTGCCGGAGTACCTGGTGCTTCAGATGTATGAACGGCGTGCGGATTGGTTCATACTGCGGAACGGGGTGTACGAGCCGTTGGAGGCGGACGCGGACGGCCTGTTGCGCAGCGAGGTCTTCCCCGGCCTCGTCTTGCGCCCGGAGGCGGTGTGGGAGGGGGACATCGCCGCGTTGCTGTCCACGTTGCAGGAGGGGCTGGACTCGCCGGAGCACGCCGCTTTCGTCGAGCGGCTGATGGAGATGGACAGGAGGTCGAGATGAGCACACCTCAACCCCCAGTGGCCGCGCCGACCCGGACGCGGTTCCGTCCGGCGGTGTGGACGTGGCCCGGTCCGCGTCACCGCCGCCGTCAGACGTTGCCCCCGCCTCTGCGGGCCGGCGACCATCTCTCGCGGGCCGAGTTCGAGCGCCGGTACGAGGCCCACCCGGAAATCAAGAAGGCCGAGTTAGTGGAAGGAGTTGTGTACATGCCCACCCCCGTTCGCTTCCGAGAGCACGGTCTCCCGCACGGTGACATCATCAGTTGGTTGGGAGTGTACCGAGCGCACACTCCAGGCGTGACCTTCGGCGACAACGCGACGGTGCGCCTCGACGAGCGCAACGAGGTACAGCCGGACGCCCTCCTGCGCCTCCCGCCGCGCCTGGGCGGGCGGTCGCGGGTCACGGAGGACGACTACCTGGAAGGCCCGCCGGAGTTAGTGGTGGAGATCGCGGCCAGCAGCGCGGCCTACGACTTGCACAGCAAGCGGCTGGTGTATCAGCGCGTCGGCGTGCCGGAGTACCTGGTGCTCCAGATGTACGAACAGCGGGCGGATTGGTTCGTACTGCGGAACGGGGTGTACGAGCCGTTGGAGGCGGACGCGGACGGCCTGCTGCGCAGCGAGGTCTTCCCCGGCCTCGTCCTGCGCCCGGAGGCGGTGTGGGAGGGGGACATCGCCGCGCTGCTGTCCACGTTGCAGGAGGGGCTGGACTCGCCGGAGCACGCCGCTTTCGTCGAGCGGCTGATGGAGATGGACAGGAGGTCGAGATGAGCACACCTCAACCCCCGGTGGCCGCGCCGACCCGGACGCGGTTCCGTCCGGCGGTGTGGACGTGGCCCGCCCCACGTCACCGCCGCCGTCAGACGTTGCCCCCGCCTCTGCGGGCCGGCGACCATCTCTCGCGGGCCGAGTTCGAGCGCCGGTACGAGGCCCACCCGGAAATCAAGAAGGCCGAATTGGTGGAAGGAGTGGTCTATATGCCCTCACCGGTTCAAAGTCTGCGGCACGGACGCCCCCACGCTATGCTCACCGCCTGGCTCGTGTTATACGAGTCCGCCACTCCGGGGACGGCGACCAACGTCGAGGCGACGGTGCGTCTCGACGAGCGCAACGAGGTACAGCCGGACGTTCTCCTGCGCCTCTCGCCGCGCCTGGGGGGGCGGTCGCGGGTCACGGAGGACGATTACCTGGAGGGCCCGCCGGAGTTGGTGGTGGAGATCGCGGCCAGCAGCGCGGCCTACGACTTGCACAGCAAGCGGCTGGTGTATCAGCGCGTCGGCGTGCCGGAGTACCTGGTGCTCCAGATGTACGAACGGCGGGCGGATTGGTTCGTTCTGCGGAACGGGGTGTACGAGCCGTTGGAGGCGGACGCGGACGGCCTGCTGCGCAGCGAGGTTTTCCCCGGCCTCGTCCTGCGCCCGGAGGCGGTGTGGGAGGGGGACATCGCCGCGCTGCTCTCCAC
>JALWUZ010000773.1:0-697 GCA_027079895.1 Anaerolineae bacterium | reverse complement strand
GGACAGGAGGTCGAGATGAGCACACCTCAGCCCCCGGCGGCCGCGCCGACCCGGACGCGGTTCCGTCCGGCGGTGTGGACGTGGCCCGGTCCGCGTCACCGCCGCCGTCAGACGCTGCCCCCGCCTCTGCGGGCTGGCGACCATCTCTCGCGGGCCGAGTTCGAGCGCCGGTACGAGGCCCATCCGGAAATCAAGAAGGCCGAATTGGTGGAAGGAGTGGTCTATATGCCCTCGCCAGTGAGCCACAAGTTTCACGGGCTGCCGCACGGCCTGGCGGTCACGTGGTTGGGTTTCTACAGCGCGATGACGCCGGGGACGGTGGTCAGCGTGGAGCCGACCCTGCGCCTGGATGAGGTCAACGAACCGCAACCCGATGCCCTGTTGTACCTGTCGCCGCCGGCCGGGGGACGGGTCTCTGTGACGGACGAGGGGTATCTGGCGGGGGTGCCGGAGTTGGTGGTGGAGATCGCGGCCAGCAGCGCGGCCTACGACCTGCACGGGAAGTTGACGGCTTATCGGCGGAACGGCGTGCCGGAGTACCTCGTGCTCCAGATGTACGAACGGCGGGCAGATTGGTTCGTACTGCGGAACGGGGTGTACGAGCCGTTGGAGGCGGACGCGGACGGCCTGCTGCGCAGCGAGGTCTTCCCCGGCCTCGTCCTGCGCCCGGAGGCGGTGTGGGAGGGGGACATCGCCG
>JALWUZ010000772.1 GCA_027079895.1 Anaerolineae bacterium | reverse complement strand
CTGACGGCGGATGCCATGCCCGACGGGTGGGAGGAAAAGTGGGTCGTCTTACCGCCGGCGCTGGACACGTTGGGGGCGTCGGACGCTTACAACGTGGTGATGGAGAAGGGAGAGGAAATATCCCAGCACACGGTGTACCGCTGTGCCGGTGAACGCGCGGCGCGGTCACTGCGGCGCTCAGGCCGCTACTGGTTCTTCCCCTCCGGCTGGGCGTGGGAGGAGGCGAGCGGGGCGGAGAACCTGTCCCTGCACGCTGACCGGCAGGCCATCGAGTGCGGCACGAGCGGCGACCCCTACCTCGGCAACCGGTGTACCGCCGTGCTCCAATACGGGCGATACGTTTCCGATTTCACGGCTCCTATCCAGGCCGGCGTGATGAGCCAGGAGGAGTTCTTCCAGGTCGTCCAGCGCATTGATGACACATTCCAGGCGTGCCGAGAGGGGCGGTAAAGCCCCCATCGCCGCACGCGCACAGAGGCGCAGGGCACTCGAAGCCTTGCGCCTCTATGCATACCCCCGCCCCGTCGGGGGTTCAGGCCAACAGGTGATGGAGCCGTTCGAGCCACACGCCGAAGGCGAGCACCAACACGCCGATGACGAGGGCGAGCGAGAGCAGCCCGCCTTCCCCGGCGGAGGTGTCCACGGCGCGGGACGGCGCGGGCGAGTCGGCGGTGGTGTCCGCCTGGGCCAATGCGACTATCAGGGTCAGCAACAGCGTCAGGGCGACGGCGATGGCGACTGTGCGCAGCAAGCAGTTCATCTGAGCACCTCCCGTGGTCGTTCGATGTCGGCGTCAGGATACCACAGGAGGGGGCGGCTCGCTGGACGGCCATCCGGCGGGCGGCGGACAGGAGGAAGACGAAAACCGTCCGCCAAGCCGACGGACGGGGTACGGGTGACGGCCGCTGTTACCGCGCCGGAGTGTGGGAACGAATCTGTTCACCGGCGACGGTGGGCCTGCCGCCTGTTCGTCGGCGACGGATAAATCCGCCGCCTGGGTTTGGGCCTCGTAGTGGGCGTGGGAACGCGAGCGTCACGCTCGCCCATCCCACGCCGGAGCGTGGGAATGAGGTTGTTCACTGGCGACGGTGGGCCTGCCGCCTGTTCACCGGCGACGGATAAATCCGCCGCCCGGGTTTGGGCCTCATACGGCGTGGGGACGCAAGCGTCACGCTCGCTCCACTAGGCTGCTCCCCCTACCCGTTCCCACATCCGACCACCCTGCGCATCGTCTCTCGCCTCACCAACGTGGCCTCCGCGCCCGGCCCCAGGAAGGGGCGCACGTCGTCCACCGCCCGCTCCCAGACCACGCCCGCCAGCCGCCGGCAGACCGCCTCTCGCCAGGTCGCCTCGGTCAGCGGGGGGCCGTCCCAGCCAGATTGTCGCAGCGCGTTGTTGAGCATGGTCAGGTTGGGAGAAGGCCAGTCGGGGTCGCTGAGATACCACAGCAGGTCGTAGAGATCGCGTCCCTTGAAGTAATGTCGCTGCAAGATGGCGTGCAGTTTCCCGGCCAGGAGCGAGGCCCGGTCGTGATGTTGCAGGTGCAGCGTCACGTAGCGCCGGACGACGGTCGTGGTCAGCCCGGCCCCGGCCGGCGGATGCGTATCCACCTCGATCTTGACCGCCAGTACCTCGTCCCGGTGCGGGGAGAGACCCAGTTCGTATAGCAAGCCGGGGAAGCGGACGAACGCGCTATGCACCACCTTCCGGTCGTTGACCTTGAGCGAGAGAGCGTACCTCTCGGCGGCTAACTCGGTCTCAATGGCCCGGAGGTAGGCGCGGAAATCGTACTGCTCCCTGGCCTGCTCCAGAGCAAAATCCAGGTCCTCCGAATAGCGTTCGCTGCCGTACAGGAAGCGGAGGGCTGTGCCGCCGTGAAAGGCCAGCGGGATCATCGCACCGGCGCGCTGCATCGCTCCCAGGATACGGGCTTGGAGGTATTCCCGCGCGACGTTACGGGCCAGGAGAGGGGTGGGGGCCGCGCGGATCAGGTCGGCCAGGTACCCTTTCATATCGCTTCGTACTCCTCCGCCTCGACGCGGGCCAGCGTGATGATCTGCTCCGCTGCCCGTCTCATCTTGGGACGGGCGAAACGGTCGGCCATCTGGCGCAGCGCGGTCAGGTCGAGCCGCTCCAGGTTCTGCAAGCGCAGCCCCCGCAGATAGTCCGGCGCATCGCCGCCTGGAGTCAGGTAAACCAGGTCCAGCAACGCCTTCTCCGGGGTGGCGACGAAAGCGGTCTGGCCGCTCCCCAGGTCGAGTCGGTGGTAGCCGAAGAAGAGGTTGGGTTTGAGGTGGCGAAACTCGAAGATGCCCAACGGTGTCTCCCAACGCGCCGGCCGACCAGTGGTCACGCTGGTGACCAGGGGGACGTACTCCGGGATGAGGCCGTAATGGGCCAGGGCCGATTGGAGGCTGACGTAGGAGCCGCGGGACATCCGGTTGGCGATGAGGAAGGGATGGGGCTTGACCTTCTGGTAGGGCGGGGCGAGGGCGTAGAGGCCGCGGCGGAGTTGGACGAGCCGACCGGCCCGCACCCAGCGGGAGAGTTGTCGCCGCACGTGGCGGGAGTCCACCGCTCCAGCCAGGAGCAGACCGGTCTCGAACACCGGCTCGTCGCCGACGATGTGGAGCAAGCGTTCAAAGTTCATGCCGATAGGATACCACAGATGGCAAGTTACTGCAACCGATTGCCCAGATCCCTCATCTGCGATAAAAAGTCAGTCGTGCGCTGTTGATTCCCGTCCGGCGATGATATCCACCACCGCCGATGGAGCGTAACCGCTGCTGTCCGCCAGGGTGCGGATTCTAGAGGAACTATCGGCCGCGATGCCGTGCTCTGCCAGGCGAGCCAGTCCATCCGCGACGGGGACACCCTCCCGCTCACATATCTCCGCGACGGTGAAACGCCCCCATCCTGTGCCGGGACCACCCTCATCGTGCTCCTCCTCGGAAACGGCCTCCTGAGTGGAGGCCGTTTCCTCCTCGTGGGTGACCGGGGCCACGGCCCCGCTCTCCCACGTGTTCTTGAGCGATTCGCCCCAATCCATCACCGTGCCG
>JALWUZ010000771.1 GCA_027079895.1 Anaerolineae bacterium | reverse complement strand
AACGCCTCCAGATTGTCCGCATCCGTCGCCCGACCCCGCGCCTCCATCCGCACGGCGTAGATCAGGATACCGTGCTCCTTGCACTTGTCAATGATGACCGTCTCGTGGGCCTCGTTGCTGTACTGGCGGTCAATCCCATCGGAGAAGACGACGATGATCGGGCGGCGGTGCTCCAACTTCTCCTGGATGGCGGCATCGCCGTTCTCGATGATCCACTCGATGGCCTTGTCAATGCCGTCGTACAACGGGGTGGTCTCCGGCACGACCTCGATACGCAGGCGGTCGAACTCGTTGCGGACGGCGTTCGGGTCGTAGTCGGTGAACTGGACGGTGGGGGTTATGCCGCCGCTATCCCGTCCGCGAATGCCGAGCAGGGCGACCATGTCCGCGTTGGGGCTGCCGTCCACGTGGAGTTTTTGCAGCAGCGCGTCCGCCAGCCCGACGGCGTCGCCGATGCGGGGGTCGCCCCGGCGGGCGATGCCGCCCCGGTCAATCACCATCACGACGGCCACGCCGGTCGTCTCCGTCGAGACCTGGGGGGCGACCTCCTCGCCGTCCACCGTGACGGCGAAGTTGGGCTCGCTCAGCCCCTCGATGAACCGGCCCGTCTCCGGGTCCACGACGGAGAGGTAGAGGTAGGCTTCCGGCGGCGCGTTCTCCGGCTGGCCCAGGATGTCTATCAACGGCGGGCTGGTGCCCTGCGCGTACCCCCATCCGGCGACGACGAGGAAAAGAAGCAGTCCGAAGGCCAACGCCGATAACTTGAGTTCTCTCATAGCACCCCCTCCCGCACACCGGGCCGACGGCGGTCATCCGGCCATCTGGACGATGACGACGGTCACGTTGTCCTCCCCGCCAGCCTGATTGGCCGCGGCGACCATCCGCTCGCAAGCCTCCTGCGGCGACGATGACGTGCGCCAAATCTGCCACAGTTGCTCATCGGAGACCATCCCGCTCAAGCCGTCGGAGCACAGCAGTACCCCCTCGCCGGGGGCCAGCCGCTGCTCGAACAGGTCCGGCTGCACGTGCGGACGGTCGCCGATGACGCGGTAGATGACGTTCCGCTGCGGGTGATGGGCCGCCTCCTCCGTCGTGATCTGCCCGGTGGCGACGAGACGCTGCACCAGGGAGTGGTCCACCGTGATCTGGGTGATGCCCTCCGGGCGCAGCAGGTAGGCCCGGCTGTCGCCGATGTTGGCGACGGTCGCCAGGTCCCCGACGATGAACGCCAGCACCAACGTAGTGCCCATATCGGTGCCGGCCGCCCGTCGCTGGTCGTAGACGGCCCGGTTGGCCGACTGGACGGTGGCCGAGAGCCAGGGGCCGGGCTCCGGCAGCGGTTCGTCATCGGCGGCGGCGGTCAGCACCTCGTAGACGGCCCGGCGGGCAATCTCCTGGATGGCTACCCGGCTGGCGACATCCCCGGCGGCGTGCCCGCCCATCCCGTCGGCGACGGCGAACACCCCCACCGGCACGCCGACGGAGCGGAACACCGCCGCTATGTCGAGCGTCAACAGGCTGTCCTCGTTCAACGAGCGCACCTGCCCCACGTCCGTTCGATGTCCGACGAGGAAGGCGGCCCCGTGCGGGTGACGGAGGGCCTGGGCGGCGGTCTCCAGCGCGGCGGCGAAGCGGGCAGCGGACAGGCCGGTCGGGCCGGCCAGGGCCTGGGAGAAGGCCATCTCCGCCGCGGCGGGCAACTGGGGCGGGATGGTCTGGTGCTGCCCGGTCGCCATGAAAATCAACAGGGCGGCCAGATCGCGCACATCCTGGACGAAATAGTCCGCCGCGGCCTCCTCGCTCCCCGGCGGCAGGACGAGGGCCCGGTGCAAGTCCACCCAACGGGCCTGCTTCCCGTCCACCGCGATGTGCTCCAGCCCGACGGAGTTCACCGCCACCAGCCGCCGGTGCAGGTAATCCATCGCCTTCGCCAGGGAGACGCCCCACTCCAGCACCTTGCCGAGCGGCTGGGGGACGGGCAAGGCGGTCGCCAACATCGGCAGCGTCTCCGACTCCACCCGGTACTGGCGCGGCGGCCCGTAGGGGGCCTCGGTGAACACCTGCCGGGGCAGCAGCAGGCCGGGATGTTCCACGCCGATTTCCAGCAGTCGGGCCTCCACCGTGAAGGCGTGCTCGTCCGCGCTCTCCCGCACGCGGTAGCGCAGGTGGAGCGGCCAGGCGGAGGAGAGGTCCGCGCCGCACACCGCGCAGAACATCTCCTCTGGGTCACTCGTTTGGGCCCGGCAGTTGGGGCACAGCCGCACGGCGGTCGTCTCCTCGACCAGATAGACGTTCAGCGACGGGTCGTCGGCGAGCACCTCCTGGACGACGTACCGGCCATTGTCGAGCAACGCTCCCACCGGCAGCGGGGCGAACTCCGTCGAGGCTCCCGCCAGGGGCCGGGTGCCGTGCCGGTCGGGGACTACGGTCGGCGCGACGGAGGGGGGCACGAGTTCCGCGCCGCACTGCTGGCAGAACTGGGCGGAGTCCCGATTTTCGTAGCCGCAATTAGGACATTTCATCGTCGCGCCTCCCGTTGCCGGTGCGGAACACGAACTGCACCCCACCGATGTCCACTTGCCAGCCGTCGCGCAGGAGGTTGTGGCCGGTGCGCCGTCCGTTCACGTAGACGCCGTTCAGCGAGCCGAGGTCTTCCACCGCCCACTCGTCGTTGCAGAGATAGATGCGGGCGTGCCGCCGGGAGACGGTCTCCCAGTTGGGGAAGGTCTGGTCAATGAGCAAGTCCACCCCGTCGCCGCCGGGGGCCCGCCCGATGATGCTCCCCTGGGGGGAAGGGTAAAGGCGGCGCGGCCCGGCGGTGCCGATCCCTTCGAGGTACGGGCCGCGCGGGGGCGGCGGCGTGACGGGGCGCGTTCCCTTGTCCTCCGCCGGGCCCGGCTGACGGCTCAGAAGCCACCAGATGAACGCCAACCCCAGGGCGGCGAGCGGAAGCACCAGGCAGAGCAGCCCTGACCAGAGGGAGCCGTTCAGCAGCACGGACAGAGGGCCGCCGGAGGGAGTCGGGGAGGGGATGACAGTGGGAGGCGGTGTCGGCGGTGCGGCGG
>JALWUZ010000770.1 GCA_027079895.1 Anaerolineae bacterium | reverse complement strand
GGAACTCGTGCCCCAGTCCCCGCCCCTCGGAGGCCCCCTCGATGAGGCCGGGGATGTCGGCCAGGACGAACTCCGTCTGCCGGTCGAGGACGACGACCCCCAGGTTGGGCTGCAAGGTGGTGAAGGGGTAGGGAGCGATCTTGGGCCGCGCGGCGGTCACGGCGGCCAAGAGGGTGGACTTCCCGGCGTTGGGCATGCCGACCAGTCCCACGTCGGCCAGGAGTTTCAGTTCCAGGCGCAGCCAGCGTTCCTCGCCGGGCTCCCCGTGCTCGGCGATGCGGGGGGCCTGGTTGGTGGAGGTGGCGAAGCGGGCGTTGCCCCGTCCGCCGCGCCCGCCCCGCGCCACGACCAACTCCTGCCCCGGCGCGGTCAGGTCGCCCAGGAGTGCGCCGCTGTCGGCGTCGTAAACGAGGGTGCCGGGGGGCACGGGGACGCGCAACGGCTTGCCGGACGCGCCGTGCTGCTTCTTCCCCCGGCCGTGCTCGCCGCGCGGAGCCCGGAAGTGCCGCTTTTTGCTGAAGCGGTAGAGGGTGTTGAGGTGCGGGTCCACGTAGAGCACCACGTCGCCCCCTTTGCCGCCGTCGCCGCCAGCGGGGCCGCCGTAGGGGACGTATTTTTCGCGCCGGAAGGCGACGCTGCCATCGCCGCCGTCACCGGCCCGCACGTAGATCTTGGCCTCGTCGTAGAACATCGCCCGTCGCCTGCCTCAATCCCCCGGCGGGTGCCACTCCCACGTCCCGCCGAGGCTGACCAGGCCGTACCGCTCCCCCGTCCCCACCTGACGCACGCGGAAGGTGTACAGCCGGTCGTGGTAGTCGTACATCACCGTGTCCGCCCAATTGTGGGAGGAGACGGAGACGTGGTAAGTCCCTTCCATCAGAGGGAGGTGGGGGACGCGGTACAGCACTTCTCCCTCCCCCTCGACCGCCGGAATCACCAGGTTGCCGAACTGGGTGTTGGGCCCGCAGACGTGGACGCCGTCGTCCCGATGCACCGCCAGGCCGAAGACGGGTCGCTCGATGGGCTGCACGGCGCGGTACCGCAGCCGCACCGTCCAGGGCTCGCCGACGCGGAACACGTTGCGCTCCTGGCCCGCGTCGTCCAGGAAGGAGACGGCGACGATCTCGATCTCCTGCGTCCCCCAGCGGTGGAGTTCTTCAGTCTCCGGCTCCTCTTCCTCCGTGTCCTCCTCCGGTTCCTCCGGCTCTTCCGCCGCTTCCTCTTCCGCCACGAGTTGGAGACGGCTTTCCTCCTCCTCCGCCGCGTGGCGCAGGTAGGCACTGATGGTGTCGTCCACGCGGCCCTCCGCCTGTACGGTGCCCTCGTTCAGCCAGATGGCGCGGGAGCAGAGGCGGCGCACTTGATCCAGGCCGTGAGAGACGAAGAAGATCGTCACTCCCTCCTGCTGCATTTCCCGGATGCGCTCCAGGCACTTGTGCTGGAAGTTCTGGTCGCCCACGGAGAGCACCTCGTCCACCAGGAGGATTTCCGGGTCGGTGTGGACGGCGATCGAGAATCCCAGGCGGACGTACATCCCGGAGGAGTAGTGTTTCACCGGCACGTCAATGAACCGTTCCAGTTCGGAGAAGGAGACGATGACGTCCAGTTTGCGCCGGATTTCCTCGCGGCTCAGGCCCAGGATGGAGCCGTTCAGGTAGATGTTCTCCCGCCCGGTCAGGTCGGGGTGGAAACCCGCGCCCAGTTCCAGCAACGCGCCCACTCTTCCGTTGATGGTGATGCGGCCGGCGGTCGGCTGGATGATGCGGGTGATGAGTTTCAAGGCCGTGCTCTTGCCGGCTCCGTTCGGGCCGATGAGCCCGACGGTCTCGCCGTGCTCCACGGTGAAACTGACGTTCCGCAGTGCCCAGAACTCCTCTTCCTGGAGGGGAGGTCGGCGACGGCGGAAGAGGTTGAGGGCCACTTCCTGGAACGAGCGGCCGCGCTCGCGGTGCAGGGTGAATTTTTTGGTGACGTTGTCGAAGATAATCGCTGCCGTCATGTCGCGTCCTCGTCGTTCGGGGGTCAATGGGCGGCGACGTACTCGCTCCACACGTGCCCCAGGGCGGTCAACGCGCCGCTCTGGGGGTCGAACAGGTTGCCGGTCGGGTAGTAGTCGGCGGGGGCGTCCAGGCTGTACCAGCACCAGAACTGAACCAGGCGGTCGCCGTCCGCCGGGTAGCCGGTCGCCCTGTCGGTCGCCGTCAGGAAGAAGTCGAAGGTGGCGGTGAGGTACTCCGCCACGCGCTCCGGCGGGAAGCCGTAGTCGGCGGGCATGAGGATGCCGTATTCGGAGACGATCAGCGGGTAGTTCCGGTAGCCCATCCGCGCCATCCAGCGGCGAAAGTCCACGATTTGGCGGCGGAAGGCGTCCAGGTTGCCGCTGTCGTCCACCTCGTACAGGAGGCCGGTGTCGTCGGCGAGGCCCGGCGGGATGTCAACGCCCCAGGAGTCCCGTTCCTCCCGCAGGGTGAAGTTGTGAACGTTCCACACGTCGAGCGGCAAATCCGCGCCGAATTGGGCCCGGTAGGAATCCAGCACCATCTCCAGGTAGCGCAGGCGGAGCGGGGTCGGCTGGGAGACGCCCCCGATGGCTACGGCGGCGGTCGGGTCGGCCCCCTTGATGGCCTGATGAGCCGCGTGGTACAGCCGGGCGTAGGTCTCCGGGGCGACGTTGTCCTGCCATTTGACGTCCGGCTCGTTCCCCACCAGCCACAGGCTGCCGGGGTTGGCCTGGGCGATGGCGGCGATCGTCTCCGCGTCGGGATGGAGTTGGCCGCCGCTCAAGCGAATCATCTGGGCGTAGGCCGCGCCGTCCGGGCGGGGCGGTTGGGGCTGGGCCCGCCAGTCGAGGTACCAGCCCAGGCGCAGCGGGCCGACGGCATAGCGGGAGATGGGCCCCGCGGCGACGCCGACGCCCCAGCGCGGACGGGCGATCCAGCGGTCGAACCACTCGCCGCCGACGGCGGACGGTGGGGGCGGCTCTGTGTGGGAACTGGTCGGCGTGCCGGTCGGCTCTGCGGGGGGCTGGGTCGGCGTGGGGGTCGGCGTAGGGGTCGGTGTGGGAGCCGTGGTCCGG
>JALWUZ010000769.1 GCA_027079895.1 Anaerolineae bacterium | reverse complement strand
GCCCGGCGCCCAAGACGGTGATGCGGGGGGTAGTCATCGGAGCCTCCTGTCGGATGGTGTGAGCGGGGGGATTATAAGGCCGCTCCGCAGAATTGACAAACTTCGCACTCGCGCGTACAATTCAGGAGGTCGCCTCCGTCTCCCCCTCGTGAAGGAGTGATGATGTTGCCTCTACCTTCTCGCGGTATCCCCCCCGACCAGGTGCTGGCTCGGATGCGGTCTGCCAAAGAGCGCGATGTCCGCTGGCAGGAGGGCCGGGTGTGGGGACTGGTCTATCCCGTTGACGACGACCTGGAGCGTCTGCTGCGGGAGGCTTACGCCATGTTCATCACCTCCAACGCCCTCAACCCGATGGCTTTCCCCAGCCTGAAGCGGTTCGAGGCGGAGGTGGTGGCGATGACGGCGCACCTCCTCGGCGGCGATGAGGAGACCGTCGGCAATCTGACCTCCGGCGGCACCGAAAGCCTGCTGATGGCGGTGAAGACCGCCCGCGATTGGGCCAGGGCGCACCGGCCTCACATCACCGCCCCGGAGATGGTGCTGCCCGCCTCCGCCCATCCCGCCTTCGAGAAAGCGTCCCACTACTTCGGCGTCCGCTCGGTGCGGGTGCCGGTGGACGATGCCTTCCGCGCCGATGTGGAGGCGATGCGGGCCGCCATCACTCCCAACACCATCTTGCTGGTCGGCTCGGCCCCCTCGTACCCGCAGGGCGTGATGGACCCCATCCCCGAACTGGCGGCGGTGGCGCGGGAGCACGACCTGCTCTTCCACGTGGACGCCTGCCTGGGCGGGTTCTTCCTCCCTTTCGCCCGGCGGTTGGGCTACCCGGTGCCGGACTTCGACTTCACGGTGGACGGCGTGACCTCCCTTTCGGCGGACTTGCACAAGTTCGGCTACACCACCAAAGGGGCCTCGGTCATCCTGTACCGGAATCGGGAGTTGCGCCGCCACCAGTTTTTCGTCTACACCGATTGGTCCGGCGGGGTCTACGCTTCGCCGACGATGGCCGGCTCCCGTCCCGGCGGAACGATCGCCGCGGCCTGGGCGGTGATGCACTATCTCGGCGAGGAGGGGTATCTGCGGCTGGCCAAGCAGGTGATGGAGACGACCGCCCGTCTCCGGGCCGGAATCGAGGGGCTGGACGGCCTGCGAATCCTGGGCGACCCGGTGATGGGGGTGCTCGCCATCGGCTCCGACGCGCTGAACGTGTACGAGGTGGCCGATGAGTTGACCCTGCGCGGCTGGCACTTGGAGCGGCAGCAGTTCCCGCCCAGCCTCCATCTGACCGTTTCGCCGGCCCATGCCGCCGTCGCCGACCGCTTCTTGGACGACTTGGCGGCGGCGGTGGAGCGGGCGCGGCGTCCCAGTCTGCCCAAACTGGCGAACGCCCTGCTGCTGAACGTCGCCCGCTGGATGGCCCGGCTGCTCCCCGCCGAGTGGATGAGCCGCATCACGGCCCGGTCGGCGGCCCTGGCGGGGGTGCGGGGCGGCGAGACCCCGCAGCGGTCGGCGGCGATGTACGGCATGCTGGCGACGCTCCCCAACCGCGGCGACCTGCACGAGTTGGTGTTGGACATTCTGGATCAATTCACTTCATTGGAGGCACAGGAGAAGAGATGACTACGACGACTGTCACCCGGTCTACACGCAAGGAGCGCATCGCCTGGTACCTGTACGATTTCGGCAACTCGGCGTATGCGGCGGTGGTGCTGCTGGCGGTCTACTCCGCCTACTTCAAGGGCACGGTGGTCGGCGGCGCGGAGGGCACGCGGCTATGGGGCGTCGCGGTGGGCATCGCGATGTTCGTCGTGGCGGTCACGTCGCCGGTGCTGGGGACGCTGGCGGACTACTCCGGCTCGAAGAAGCGGTTTCTGCTCTTCTACACCGCGATGGCCTGCCTGTTCACCGGCGGGCTGTTTTTCGCCACGGCGGGGCGGGTCGCCATCGGGATGGGGTTCTTCATCCTGGCGGAGATCGGCTATCGCAGTGCGCAGGTGTTCTACAACGGCCTCCTGCCGGAGATCGCCGCGCCGGAGGAGATGGGCCGTATCTCCGGCACCGGCTGGGCCATCGGCACGGCGGGGGGCGTCATCTGTCTGTTGCTGATTCTGCCGCTCATCGTCACCATCGGCGGGGACTTCATCGTCCGGCTGTCGCTGGTCATCACCGCCGTGTTCTTCGCCCTGTTCTCCATCCCGATCTTCATCTGGCTCGATGAGCGGGCCGAACGCCGTGCGCTCCCCGCCGGAGAGACGTATCTCAGCCTGGCCTTCAAGCGGCTGGGACGCACTTTCAGCGTGGCGCGGCGGTTCAAGGAGTTCCTCAAGTTCATGCTCGCCTTCCTGATTTACAACGACGCGGTCATCATGGCGCTCGACTTCGCCGCCATCATCGGCGCGGTGCTGTACGGGATGGAGCAGGAGGAACTGATCGTGTTCGTGATTCTGGTGCAGATCACCAACGTGGCCGGGGCGTACCTGTTCGGCATTCTGGTGGACCGGATGGGGGGCAAGAAAGCCCTGGTCTCCTCCATTTTGCTGATGCTGGCGGTGGTCGCCGCCCTGTATTTCAATCAGACCAAGACCGGGTTCTTCATCATCGGGGCGGTGGCCGGCGTAGCGATGGCCGGGATGCAGTCCATCAGCCGCACGCTGGTAGCGATGTTCGCGCCGGAGGGGAAGAGCGCGGAGTTCTTCGGCTTTTTCGCCGTCGCCGGACGGTCATCGTCGTTCATCGGGCCCTTCGTGTACGGCTGGCTGGCCGCCGAGGCCGCGTTGTGGTACCGGGCGCGCGGCCTGGGCGAGATGCTCGCCGAGCAGATGGGGCAACGGGTGGCGGTGCTCTCCATCGGGGCGTTCCTGCTGGCGGGCCTGGCGTTGCTCTGGTTCGTGAACGAGAAAGAGGCGGTCCGGGCGGCGCGGGAAGGCTGACTCAAAGGCGGAGACGGTGCTCGAAATCATAGACCGGGACGGGTGGCGAAAACGGTTCGACCTGGAGCGGGCGATCACTCACATCGGCAGCGACCCGCGCAACGACATCGTGTTGGAGACTCGACGGGGGGCCGGGGTCGCGCTGCGCCACCTTCAGT
>JALWUZ010000768.1 GCA_027079895.1 Anaerolineae bacterium | reverse complement strand
TTGACCAGCGTGCGGACGTGGGCGACGTCATCAATGCACAGAATTTTGGGGCGACCAGCGGCCTGGTTCATAGTCGAGCGTGTGCCCTCCTGGGACTTACGGGAGCATAATTATAACCTGTTTTTCGCATATTACAATCTCAACCGGCGGAACGGCGACGGGGCCCGGCTGGGACGCGAATCCATCGAGCGGCGGGCGCTGAGTTGTCTTCTCCCGATGTTGGACTATAATCCCCGCTATGACGGACAGGATTCGCCTGCTGCATTTCGCCGATCTGCACCTCGGAATGGAGAACTACGGGCGGCTCGACCCGGCTACCGGCCTGAACAGCCGGGTGCGCGACTTCCTCGAGCGCTTCGATGAACTGGTCGCCTTCGCCCTGAACCAGGAGGTTGACCTGGTCATCTTCGCCGGGGATGCCTACAAACGCCGCTCCCCCAACCCGACGTTGCAGCGGGCCTTCGCCAAGCGGATCAAGAAACTGGCCGACGCCGACATCCCCGTCCTGCTCCTGGTCGGCAATCACGACCTGCCGACGATGGTCCAGCGGGCCTCCACCCTGGACATCTTTAGCACCCTCGCGGTCCCCAACGTCATCGTCGCGCGGAAGGAGGGACTGCACCGCATCGAGACTCGGCACGGAGTGGTGCAGGTCGCCGCCATTCCGTACCCCGTCCGCCAGCGGCTGCTGAGCCGCGACGAGTATCGCGGCCTCTCCGCCGCGCAGTTGGACCGGGAGGTGGAGAAGATCGTCACCGCCAACATCCAGGCGTTGGCGGAGCAACTCGACCCCGACCGCCCGGCGGTGCTGACGGCCCATCTGAGCGTCTCCGGCGCGACCTTCGGCTCGGAGCGGAGCGTGATGCTGGGCCGGGACGCCGTCATCTTCACCTCGGCCGTCGCCGACCCGGCCTGGGACTACGTCGCCCTGGGGCACATCCACAAGCACCAGAGTTTGAACAGGGGGGATTACCCGCCGGTGGTCTACGCCGGGAGCCTGGAGCGCATAGATTTCGGCGAGGAGGGACAGCCGAAGGGGTTCTGCCTGGTGGAACTGGCGCGGGGCGAAACGACCTACCGCTTCGTCGAGGTGAACGCCCGCCCCTTCGTCACCGTCCGCGCCGACCTGCGGGACGCGCCCGACCCGCTGCTGGCGATTCGGGAGGCGGTCGCCGCCTACGACATCCGGGGAAGCGTGGTGCGGCTGGTGCTCCAGATGCGGGCCGAGCAGGAGCCGCTGGTGCGGGACCGGGAGGTGCGCCGCCTGCTCGCCGCGGCCCACTTCGTCGGGGCCATCGTCCGGGAGGTGGAGCGGGGGGCGCGGGTGCGGCTGACGGGGCTCGCGCCGGAGGAGATGAGCGACCGGCAGTTGTTGGAGAGGTACTTCGAGACGCGGGACGTGCCGCCGGAGCGCATTCGGTTGCTGCTGGAACGCGCCGCGCGGTTGTTCGAGGAGGGGTAACGCGAGCGGGACGCCCGGCGGCAGCGCATGGAATGCGCTGCCTGGGCCTGGAATCGCAACCCAGGCGGCGGATTTATCCGTCGCCGGTAGCGCTGCCTGGGCCTGAAACCCCAACCCAGACGGCGGCCCCACCCGCCGGAGGATCCGACAGGAGGAAACGAGTCCGTGGCCGACAAACGCTCATCCTACCTGACCGATTACTGGACGACGACCGATTACCTCAAATTCTCCGATTTCCGCCCCGCCCTGGTGGACCTCATCACCACCGCCCAGACCCCGCTGACGGTGGGCATCTTCGGGCCGTGGGGGAGCGGCAAGACCAGCCTGTTGCGCATGCTCAGGCAGGAGGTGGACGAGAAGGGACTGCCCGCGCTCCGTACCGTCTGGTTCACCGCCTGGAAGTACGACCGGCACCCGGCCCTGTGGCGGGCCTTCATCCTGCGCGTGCTGGACAGCCTCTACCCGCGGAAGAACGGGGTGCGCATCCCGACCGATTTGTTGCCTGAGACACAGAGAGCACAGGTCGAACAACTGGACCGTCTGGGCCGCAGCCTGTACGAGACGGTGGAGTGGGAGGACCTGGGCCGCTGGGCGGTGAACTGGGGCAAGGCCGGCCGGGAACTGGCGAAACTCCCCGCCTACCTCCTCCTTTCCGCTTCCGGCATGACGAGGGTAGCCGGTGACTTGGGCCTCAAGCCGGAGATAGCCGACCTGGTGCAGCGGGAGATGCAGGCCCACCGCATGAGGAAGTTGACCTCGATGGAACAGTTCGAGGAGACCTTTAGTCAGGCGTTGGAGAACTTGGTCGGCGGCGAGGACGGGCGGCTGATCGTCTTCGTGGACGATCTCGACCGCTGCCTGCCGGAGAAAGCGGTCGAGGTGCTGGAAGCGATCAAACTCTTCCTGGAAGTCCCGCGCACGGTCTTCGTGCTGGGGATGGACAAGGAGGTCATCCAGCGCGGCATCGAGGCCCGCTACGCCCCCCTGTTCCGGCGCGAGGATGAAGAGGGGGAACGGGAACTGCCCATCCGGGGGGACGCCTACCTGCAAAAGATCGTCCAGGTGCCATTTTACTTGCCGGTGCTGGCGGTGGAGGACCTGGGGGAGTACATCGAGGCCTTGCAAAAAGACCTGCCGTCCGGCGACCGCCTGGACGGTGTGACGCGGGGGGTGTTCGCCAATGGGCTGTTCCCCAATCCGCGCCAGGTGAAACGGGCCTTGAACATCTTCCGCCTCCTGAGCCGGATCGCCGACGAGCGGGAGTTGGACATCTCCGCGCCCTTGCTGGCCAAGACGGTGCTCATCCAGACCCAGTGGCCGGAACTGTACCGCGACTGGCGGCGGTACCCCACGCTGGTGCGGACGCTGGAGGAGGAGTACGCCCGCCATCCAAGCAAGAAGGAGGACATCCTGCAAGGCCGCCGTGTCTCGCCGCCTCCCGACGGGGAAGGGGAGGTAGAGCAACGGGTTGGAGGGTTGCTAGAACCGTACCTCTCCGACCGGCGCCGGTATATTTTGCTGGAGCACATGCTGGCTGGTAAGTCCACATTTAATCGTGGTCATCATGTTGCCCCCTCCAGGCGTTGCGGCGGCACTTTGAACTGTAACAACTCCAGAACCGTCCAGCGGTGATC
>JALWUZ010000767.1 GCA_027079895.1 Anaerolineae bacterium | reverse complement strand
CGGTTGGAGGCCCGTCCTGGCGACCTGCTCCTCTTCGTCGCCGACCAACCGGCGGTGGCGAACGCCGCTCTGAGCGCGTTGCGCCTGGAACTGGGCGAGCGGCTGGGGCTGCGGGACAAGAACGTCCTCGCCTTCTGCTGGATTCTCGATTTCCCCCTCTTCGAGTGGGACGAGGAGGGGCAGCGGTGGGACCCCAGCCATCACCTCTTCACAGCCCCCCGCCCGGAGGACATTCCCCTGCTGGACAGCGACCCCGGCGCGGCGATCGGTCAGCAGCACGACCTGGTCTGCAACGGCTACGAGGTGGCCGGAGGGAGCATCCGTATCCACCAGCGGGAGGTGCAGGAGAAGATCTTTTCCCTGATTGGCCTGGATATGGAGGTCGCACGGGAGCGGTTCGGCCACATGCTGGAGGCGTTCGAGTACGGCACGCCGCCGCACGGGGGCATCGCGCCCGGCATTGACCGGCTGGTCATGCTCTTCGCCGGCGAGCCGAACATCCGGGAGGTGATCGCCTTCCCCAAGACGCAGCAGGCCGCCGACCTGATGGCCGGTGCGCCCTCGCCCGCCGACCCGGAACAGTTGGAGGAACTTCACATCCGCATCGTCACGTAGGGGCAGGTCTCGCGCCTGCCCGACAGGGCGGGTCTTGCACCTGCCCCCGGCGGGGCAACCGCTGAGGGTTGCCCCTACCGCCCGCACCGTCACGTAGGGGCGGGTCTTGCCCCACAGATACCATAAGCACAGAGGAGAGATGAAAATGGCCAAAGATTTGCTCGCTCAAGTGGAAAAAGACGGCGTGCGCTTCGTCAGTCTCCAATTCACCGACATCCTTGGCACCATCAAGAGCGTCACCATCCCGGTGGGCCGGTTGGAGGGGGCGTTGGAGCAAGGGGTCTGGTTCGACGGCTCCTCGATCGAGGGATTTGCCCGCATATACGAAAGCGACCGGGTGCTGATGCCGGACCCCGACACCTACCAGGTGCTCCCCTGGAGCGCACCGGAGCGACGTCGCGCCCGGCTGATCTGCGATGTCTACAGCCCTGACGGACAACCGGCGGCCAGTGCGCCCCGCGTCGTCCTCAAGCGGATGCTGGAACGGGCAGCGGAGAAGGGGTACACCTACAACGTCGGGCCGGAGTTGGAGTTTTTCCTGTTCAAGCGGAACGACGGCCACGCCACCCGCCCGGTTCCCCACGACGTGGGCAGTTACTTCGACTTCTCGCCGCGCGACGAGGCGCAGCAGGTGCGCAGCGAGATCATCCTGGCCCTGGAGAAAATGGGCATGCAGGTCGAGATGAGCCATCACGAGGTGGCGACGGGGCAGCACGAGATTGACTTCCGCTACGCCGACGCGCTGACCAGCGCGGACAACGCCGCCACGTTCAAGTACACCGTGCGGGCCATCGCTGCGACTTACGGCATCTACGCCAGTTTCATGCCCAAGCCGATCTTCGGCATCAACGGCTCCGGCATGCACGTCCACCAGAGCATCTTCGACGCCGAGGGGAACAACCTCTTCCACGACCCCGACGGGGAGTACTTCCTCTCGCCGCTGGCCCGCAGTTTCATCGCCGGGCAGTTGGAGCACGCCCGCGCGTTGGCGGCGGTCGTCGCCCCGACGGTCAACAGTTACAAGCGGTTGACGCCGGGCTACGAGGCCCCGGTCTACATCTGCTGGGCGCAACTGAACCGCTCCGCTCTCATCCGCGTGCCGGGGCACGGCAAGCATCAGTCCCATGCGACGCGGGCGGAACTGCGCTGCCCCGACCCCAGCACCAACCCCTACCTGGCCTTCGCCGCTATGCTGGCCGCCGGCCTCGACGGTATCGAGCGCGGCCTGACCCCGCCGCCGCCGGTCAACGAGGACGTGTACGACTTCGACGAGCGGGAACTGGCGGAGCGGGCTATCGGCACGCTGCCCGGCACCCTGGCCGAGGCCCTCGACGCGCTGGAAAACGACGCGGTGATCCTGGACGCCTTGGGGCCGGAGATCGCCGACGCCTTCATGCGGGCCAAGCGGGCGGAGTGGGACGAGTACCGCATCCAGGTGACCAGTTGGGAGTTGGAGCGGTATCTGGAGACCGCCTAACTTGCCATTTTCACCGTTGCATGGTATATTCTCAACCGCCCTGCTGTGTTCGTGATTGTCGTATGCCGTTTTGAGCCAACAAATAATACAAACGGGGGCCGTCTCTTCAGAGAGGAATGCGATAGCCTACGGGCAAGGCAGACCGCTGAGCAGGTCCCCACCTGCGAAAGCAGGTTCAAAACACTTCGACACACGGCACGGCGGGGTGTGGTCTGATGATTCAATGGCATGATGCGACGCCACCGGTGGTCTCCCGGTGGCGTTTGCCTACCAGCGATGGGGGGTGCGCCGTGTTGCGTGAACGAGTCTCGAACGACATCTACGTTTTCACCAGCGACCTCTACGCCCAGGTGACGGCCGGAGCGATCGTCACTCGCGCGGGCATCATCCTGATAGACACCCTCCCCTTTCCCTCCGAGGCCCACGAGATGGCCTCGTTCCTCAACTGGCTCCCCACTCCCGGCGTGCGCTACATCGTCCTGACCCACTACCACGCCGACCACTCCTACGGCGCGTACCTGTTCCCCGACGCAGACGTGATGGCCCACAAACGGTGCGCCACGCTGTTGATGGAGGTCGGTCGTCCGGCCCTGGAAGCGGCCCAGGAACGGGAGCCGGAGTTGGAGGAGGTGGCGTTGCGCGAGCCGAACATCGTCTTCGAGACTGGCGAGGCGGCGTTGCAACTGGGGGGCAAGGTGGTGCGGCTGGTTCACGCTCCCGGCCACACCGAGGACTCGCTGATGGTGTACGTCGAGAACGACCGGGTGCTCTTCGCCGCCGACACCATCATGCCGGTGCCCACCATCGTGGACGGGGACGCCGACCGGCTGCGGAGTTCCATCAAAAAGGTGTTGGAGTTCCCCATCGAGAACCTGGTGCAGGGGCACGGCGAGGTCATCCTGCGCGGGGAGGTCAAGCGCATCGTGGAGGCCAGCCTGGCCTACCTGGACGCCATCGAGGAGAAAGTGGCCCAGGCAGTCCAGAGCGGCGCGGGCGAGGAGACGTTGCGGAACGACAGCATCGAG
>JALWUZ010000766.1:1202-3123 GCA_027079895.1 Anaerolineae bacterium | reverse complement strand
CCCTCCCCCCCTACCACGGCCCCATCATCGAAGACCACAACAACGCCGAGGCGGTCAACCAGTACCTCATCCCCTACCTGCGCCAGGCCGGGGCGCGGGTCATCCCCGTGCGGGAGGGCGATATGAACCCCCTCCAGGCGGTCGTCCCCCTCACCTCCACCAACTGCGTCACGGCGGGCCGCTGGCTGCCCGGCGACGGCTACCTCTGGACGACGACCGTCACCACCGCGCCGACGGCGGTCATCACCTGGACGGCCCTCATCCCCGCCGACGGCGACTACGCCGTCTACGCCTGGTACCGGCAGGGGAGCGACCGGGCCACCGCCGCCCGCTACACTGTCCACCATGCCGGGGGCGTGTCCGTCGTGACGGTGGACCAGACCCGGCACGGCGACACCTGGCACTACCTCGGACATTACGGCTTCCGGGGCGGGGAGGAGGCCCAAGTCGTGCTGACCAATCAGGCCCCCGTCGCCGGGCAGACCGTCGTCGCCGGCGACATACGCTTCGGCGGGGGGACCTTCGACGACCTGACCGGCATCTCGACCGTCGCCGCCGCCCCGCCCGCCGTCCCCTGGTGGGAGGTGTGCGCCTACTACTACGTCCAGCGGATGGGGATGGGCCCGCCGCCGTATGGCGACGTCACCGCCCGTCCCATCTACGCCCGCTGGGAGCACGCCGGCACCGGTGAGGACGCCGTCTACATCTCCTGGCACACCAACGGCTACAACGGCTACCAGTTGGACTACTCCGGCACGACGACCTACATCCACAGCGGGGAGGGGTATACCGTGACGGAGGGGAGCGCGGCCCTGCGTCACGCCGTCCACAGCGAGGTCATCCACGACCTGCGGGCCGGCTGGGACCCCGCCTGGCAAGACCTGGGAGAGCGCAGCCGCAACCTGGGGGAACTCCGCCTTCTCTGGGACGACGACCCCGCCGCCCGCATGCCCGGCGCGTTGATCGAAATCGCCTACCACGACCACCCGACGGCGACCGACGCCCTCAAAGAGCCCCGCTTCGAGCAGATCGTCGCCCGCGCCGTCTATCAGGGCATCGTCAAATACTTCGCGCAGCGGGACGGCATCTCCCTGACCCTCCTCCCGGAGCCGCCGACCCACCTGGCGGTGCAGAACGTCGGCGGGGGACGGGTGCAGCTCTCCTGGCGGCCGCCGCTCACCGACGACGGCGACCTGGCCGGCGACCCGCCCACTTCATACCGCATCTACCGCAGCGACGACGGCCTGGGCTGGGACGCCGGGACCCCCGTCTCGACGACCGTCTACACCCTCACCGGCTTGACGCCGGGCAGTCTGCTCTTCGTCAAAGTGACGGCGGTCAACGCCGGCGGCGAGTCATTCCCAACCGCCGTGCTGGGCGCCCGCGTCGGCGAGCCGAGCGACCTCCTCATCGTCAACGGCTTCGACCGCCTCGACCGCATGCAGACCGTCCCCGACGACGACCCCATCGAAGGGTACAACCTGCGGCTGCTCCTCGACCGGATGAACCGGCGCGACTACGTCATCCAGCACGGCGACGCCATCCCCTACCCCTTCGACTCCGCCAGTAACGAGGCGGTGCGGGACGGCCCGGTCAACCTGACGGACTACGCCCTGGTGGACTGGCTCCTGGGCGAGGAATCCTCCGCCGACCACACCCTGGACGCGGTGGAACGCTCCCGTCTGGACGAATTTCTCGCCCAGGGCGGGGCCCTGCTCCTGAGCGGCACGGACGTCGGCTGGGAACTGGCCCATCTGGCCGTCGCCCCCGACTTCTACAGCGAGACGCTGCGGGCGGCCTACGTCGGCGACGACGCCGCGACCTACCTGGTGTCGCCGGTCTCCGGGACGCTCTTCGCCGACCTGCCCCCCTTCCGCTTCGACGCGCCTGGGATGTACGACCCCGACTCGCCGGACATCAT
>JALWUZ010000766.1:0-1192 GCA_027079895.1 Anaerolineae bacterium | reverse complement strand
CCGACGGTCACGGCGGCGGTGGGGTACGTCGGCGCGGGGTGCGAGCGGCTGCTCTACCTCGCCTTCCCCTTCGAGACCATCTGGCCGGAGCAGCGCGGGCCGGTCATGGAGCGGGCGTTGGACTTCCTGGGCGTCTGTCTCGCCGCGTTGGAGACCGACATCGCCTCCCCGTCCGACGGGGCGGTTTACGACGCCCTCCCTCCCTTCCGGGGGACGGCGCGGGCGACGGGCGGCGAACACCTGGCGCGGGTCGAGGTGCAATTGGAGCGGCTCTCCGACGGGCTCTACCTGGCCGGCGACCGCTGGCTGACCGGGACGGCCTGGCTCACCCGCTCCGCCTGGGTCACGGCGGCGACCTGGGCGACGGCCACCGGCGCGGAGGAGTGGAGCCTCCCGCTCCCGCGCTGGCTGGGGGAGGGCGCGTACCGGCTGCGGGCCCGCGCCCGGTCGCTTTCGGGGGATGTGGACCCGTCGCCGGCCGCGGTCGTCTTCACCTACGCGCCGCCGACGGGGGCCGAGGAGCGCGTCTACCTGCCGCTGGTGCTGCGCGACTTCGCCCCCGCCCGCCCGACGTGCGCCGACTACCTGCTCAACGGCGATTTCGAGGCCGACGGCGGCTGGACCTTCAACCGCGCCGTCTACACCACCACCATCGTCCACGGCGGCGACCGGAGCGCACTGGCCGGACTTCCGCCGGGGAGCGCGGGGGAGGCGGCCTACTCATCGCTGGCGCAGACCGTCGCCCTGCCGTCGGGCACATTGGCGACGAGCGCGACACTCGCCCTGTGGCTCTATCCGATCGGCGAAGGGGGCGACACCGGCGACTACTACTACATCGGTCTGCGGGACGCGGCGGGCGACTACCACTCCCTCGCCCACTGGACGGGCGACACGCGCCGTTGGGAGCGGCGGGGATACGACCTGACCGCCTACCTGGGGCAGACGGTGACGCTCTACATCGGCGTGTGGAACGACGGCGACGACGACACCGCTGCCCTCTACGTGGACGACGTCTCGTTGGTGGCCTGCCGGTGATGGGCGGCGACGACGGGGGGCAGACACGTGGGTCTGCCCCTACGCCACGACGACGCGCGGTAGGGGCGCACCCGTGTGTGCGCCCCCGCGCCCGTGTGTGCGTCCCCGTGTACGCGCCCCGCATCGCGGCGCCCCCGTGCGGTGCGCACCCGCCAAC
>JALWUZ010000765.1 GCA_027079895.1 Anaerolineae bacterium | reverse complement strand
TCGGGAGAAGACAACTCAGCCGCCGTTCCGCCGGTTGAGATTGTAATATGAGAAAAACAGGTTATAATTATGCTCCCGTAAGTCCCAGGAGGGCACACGCTCGACTATGAACCAGGCCGCTGGTCGCCCCAAAATTCTGTGCATTGATGACGTCGCCCACGTCCGCACGCTGGTCAAGCGACTGCTGTTCCACCGGTACGATGTCCTGGAGGCCCAGGACGGCTTGACCGGCATCGAAATGGCCACCAAAATCCGCCCCGACCTCGTCCTGGTGGACATGCACATGCCCGACCTGACCGGATACGAGGTCGCCACCCGCCTCAAGTCGCTGCTGCCTGACACGCCCGTCATCGCGCTGACCGCCGACGTGACCGGTGACGTGCGCGAGCGGGCCCTCGTCGCCGGGTGCGACGGCTACCTTTCCAAACCCATTGACCCCGACGCTTTCGAGGACCAGGTGCGTGCCTTTCTCGAAGGGGCGCGGGAGAAACCGCAGGACGACCAGGGCCGCCGACGGGAGGACTATCAGCAGGTGCTGGTCGCCCGGCTGGAAAGCAAAGTCCGCGAACTGACCCACGCCCTGGAGCGGAACGCCGAACTGATCGCCCAGAACACCCAGTTGCTGGAACAGGCCCAACGCCGGGTCCGCCTGCTGAAGGCCGGGTCGAAGGTCGGGCGGAGCATCGTCTCCATCCTCGACCTGGATACGCTCCTGAAGACGACGGTGGACGTCATCTGCGACGAGTTCGGCTTCTACTACGCCGGCGTGTTCCTCATTGACGAGACCGGCGAGTGGGCGGTGCTGAAGGCCGGGCGCGGCGAGGCGGGCGCGAAGATGGTCGCCGCTGGCCACAAATTGAAGGTGGACGGCCACTCGATGATCGGCGCGGCTACCGGTCAGCGCAAAGCCCGCATCGCCCTGGACGTGGGGGAGGAGCCGGTTCACTTCAAGAACCCCTACCTGCCCAACACCCGCTCCGAAATGGCCCTGCCGCTCATCGCCGGGGACGAGGTCATCGGCGCCATCACCGTCCAGAGCACCGAAGAGGCCGCTTTCAGCGACGACGACGTGACGGCGTTGCAGGCGATGGCGGATCAACTGGCGATCGCCATCCGCAACGCCCGCCTGCACCTGCAAAATCAGAAACTCCTGGCCCAGACGGAGCGGCGCGCCCGGCTGCTGGCGGCGGCGGCCAAAGTCGGGCAGAGCGTCACCTCCATCCTCGACCTGGACGAGTTGTTGAGCAAGACGGTGGACATCATCTGCGACGCCTACGGCTTCTACTACGCCGGCGTGTTCCTGGTGGACGAGAGCGGCGAATGGGCGGTGTTGAAGGCCGGGCGCGGCGAGGCCGGCGCGGCGATGGTCGCCGAAGGGCACAAACTGAAGGTCGGGGGACTCTCGATGATTGGCACCGCCATCCGCCAGAAAAGGGCCCGCATCGCCCTGGACGTTGGAGAGGAGCCGGTTCACTTCAAAAACCCGCACCTCCCCCACACCCGCTCCGAGATGGCCCTGCCGCTCATCGTGGGGAGCGAGGCGATTGGGGCCCTGACGGTGCAGAGCACCGAGGAAGCCGCCTTCAACGACGACGACGTGACGGCCTTGCAGGCGATGGCCGACCAACTGGCGGTGGCGATCAACAACGCGAAGTTGCTGAAGGAGTTGGAGTCCGCCCACGCCGAGTTGGTGCAGGCCAAGACTTTCGAGGCGATCGCCACCGCCACCGGCGAGGCCATCCACTGGGTAGGGAACAAGGCCGCGCCGGTGCCGGGCAGCGTGGCCCGCGTCACCGAGGACTTCGCGCGTTTCATCGCCCTGGCGAGTGCCGTCGTCGAGATGCTGCCGCCGGAGGCGCGGGAACACCCCTTCGCCCAACTGCTGGCCGAGTCCGGGGAGGAACTCGCCCGGCGCGGCTACCCACCCCAGGAGATTCAGGCCGAGTTGGGCCGCTATCCCCTGCGGCGACTGCGCAAAATGCTGACCGTCGAATCGGTCTTCGAGGATTTGGAGATCATCGAGAGCAGCGCACGCTCCATCCTGAACATCAAAGAGGACCTCATCGGCCCGGCCCGCAAGCGGAAACGGACGCTGGTCGCCCTGGACGAAATGCTGACCGAGACGGTCAACTCGATGGGCATCCCCAAAGAGGTGGTGCGCATGCTGTTCGAGGACGACCTGCCGCCGGTCTGGGCCGACCGCTCGCAGTTGAGCCGGGTCTTCATCAACCTCATCAAGAACGCGATGGAGGCGATGTACGACTCCGAGGAGAAGCGGCTGTTCATCTGGGCCCGCCGCTCCGATGAGCCGGGCTTCGTCGTGGTGGACGTGACCGACAGCGGCGTCGGCATCCCCGCCGACCAACTGGACAAGATTTGGGTCGCCTTCTACACGACCAAAGGCGACCGCGGAGGAACCGGCCTGGGGCTTCCGGCCTGTGCGCAGATTGTGGGACAATTGGGCGGGCGTATCACCGTCGAAAGCGAGGTCGGCGTGGGCACCACCTTCAGCGTCCATCTGCCCATCGCCGACGCGACCGCCGAGGAGACGGGAGAATAGGCCGAGTAGAGGCGTAAAACAAGAGAAAGGACTGAAATTATGGAAGACATCAAAATCCTGTTGGTGGACGACGAGAGGCTGGTCCGGCGGAGCCTGGAAAAGACGCTCATGCGGGCCGGCTTCGACGTGGAGACCGCCGGCGATGTCCAGGAGGGATTGGAACTGTTCCAGGAGGCGTTGGACGAGGGCGAGCCTTTCGACATCGCCATCCTGGACCTGAACATGCCCAACTTCGAGGGGCATGACGACCCCGACGCCGGGCTGGAGTTGTTGAGCCGCCTGTTGGCGCTCACGCCCGACCTGCCGGTCATCGTCCTGACCGCCTTCGACGAAGTCTCGCGGGCCAAGAAGGCCGTCGCCGGCGGAGCGCGGGCCTACTTCGTCAAAGGGCGCGAGGCCGGGCTGATCGAACTCGTCCACGAGATTCTTGGAGACTGAAGAGAGGAGAAGATTGCTATGCAAAACCAGACCGCTTTAGCCGAACGACGGGCGACTCTGCTCCAGGCCGCCGCCAAAGTGGGCCGGAGCATCACCTCGATCCTCGACCCCGACCTGCTCTTGGAGCAGACGGTGGACATCATCTGCGATGAGTTCGGCTTCTACTACGCCGGCGTGTTCCTCATTGACGAGACCGGCGAGTGGGCCGTCCTGCGGGCCGGGCGCGGCGAGGCCGGGGCGAAGATGATCGCCGAGGGGCACAAACTGCGGGTGGACGGCCACTCGATGATCGGCGCGGCCACCGGCCAGCGCAAGGCCCTCATCGCCCTGGACGTGGGGGAGGAGCCGGTCCACTTCAAGAACCCCCATCTGCCCTACACCCGCTCCGAGATGGCCCTGCCGCTCATCTTTGGGGATGAGGTCATCGGCGCGTTGACGGTGCAGAGCACCGAAGAGGCCGCCTTCACCGACGACGACATCACCGTCCTGCAGACGATGGCCGACCAGTTGGCCGTCGCCATCCGCAACGCCCGCCTCCATGCCCAGAACCGCAAGTTGCTGGCGCGGGCGGAGCGCAGGACTCGCCTCCTGGCGGCCGCCGCCCAGGTCGGACGGGACGTGACCTCCATCCTCGACCTGGACGAACTGCTCAACAAGACCGTTGACATCATCTGCGACGTGTACGGCTTCTACTACGCCGGCGTGTTCCTCATTGACGAGACCGGCGAGTGGGCGGTGCTGAAGGCCGGGCGCGGCGAGGCCGGGGCGAAGATGGTCGCCGAGGGGCACAAACTGCGGGTGGACGGCCACTCGATGATCGGCGCGGCCACCGGTCAGCGCAAAGCCCGCATCGCCCTGGACGTGGGGGAGGAGCCGGTCCACTTCAAGAACCCCTACCTGCCCCACACCCGCTCCGAGATGGCCCTGCCGCTCATCTTCCGGGACGAGGTCATCGGCGCCATCACCGTCCAGAGCGTCGAGGAGGCCGCCTTCACCGACGACGACATCACCTCCTTGCAGGCGATGGCCGACCAGTTGGCCGTCGCCATCCGCAACGCGAAGTTGCTGAAAGAGTTGGAGGCCGCCCACGCCGAGTTGGTGCGCACCAAGACTTTCGAGGCGATCGCCACCGCCACCATCGAGGCCATCCACTGGATTGGCAACAAGGCGTTGCCCATCACCACCAGCGCGGAACTCCTGCGGGAGGAGTTGGAGGAGTTGGACGCCGACCGCAAGGCCATCGAGTCCATGCTGGAAGACCTGGAGATGATCGAGGACAGCGCACGCCTGATCATCTCCGTGCAGGAGCACCTGATCGGCCCCGCCCGCGAGGAGAAGCCGCGCCCGGCGATGGTGGACGACGTGCTCGTGGACACCGTCGTTGGGATGGGCATCCCCGACGAGATCATCGAGTACCAGGTCGCCGACGACCTGCCGCTGGTGCGGGCGGACACCACCCAGTTGAACCGCGCCTTCGGCTACATCCTGAAGAACGCGCTGGAGGCGACGGAGGGACAGGAGGAGCAGCGCATCACCGTCACCATCGCGCCGACCGACGACCGCCGTTTCGTCGCCGTCCGCATCGCCGACAACGGCCCCGGCATCCCGGAGGAGGAACTGGACAAGATTTGGGCCGCCTTCTACACCACCAAAGGGGTCAAGCACGCCGGACTGGGGCTTTCCGCCTGCTTGCAGATCATCAAGCAGATCGAAGGGCAGGTGCTGGCCTCCAACGGACCCGACGGCGGCGCGGTCTTCGAGTTGCTCATCCCGGTCTACGACTCCCCGCTGCCGGCGGCGGAACTGCCATCGGGCAAGGCGTTCCTCATCGTGGACGACGACGACGTGTGGAGCCGCTTCGCCGAGACGCTGCTGACCGACAACGGCAACACCGTCGCCCGCTCCGCCGACGGCCTGGTGGACCCCACCGCCTTCGACGTCATCCTGGTGGACAACGTGCTGCGGCACGGGGACGTGAAGAAGGTGCTCCGCCTGCTGGACTCCGAAGGCACCGCCGACCGGGCCGTGGTGGTCGCTTCCAGCCTGCGCGTCGAGCGGGCGACGGAACTGATGGCCTTCGGCGTTCGGGACGTGGTGCTCAAGCCCTACACCGCCGCTGACCTGGCGAAGATCGTTTGACGTGATGGCGTGCGGGCAGCCCGCACGCGACGGTGGAGGTGACACGATGGGTTTCTTCAGTCGTCTCTTCGGCAAGAAGGAGAAGAAAAAGAAGGCCGCCGCGCCCAAGCCCAGCGCACCGCAGCGGCCACGGGTGAAGAGCAAGCCGGACTTCCCCCTGGGGGATAACATCGTGGACGACCCGGACGTGAAGACGTTCGACGACTTGGCCCGGCTGTACCCGCTCCCGGCCGGATTTTCGTACCGGCGGGATGAAGACGGCGTGCCCTACATCTTCCGGGCGAGCGACGGCAAGCGGTTCCACTTCCTCATCGAGGCCGAGTTGATGACCTTCGACGAGCCCATCCCGCGTGAGGACGGGAGCATCTACTACAAGACAACCGAAGTGTTCAAGCAGGGGTGAGTCTATGTGGCAGACCTACTATACCCCGACCGCGATTGACGAGGCGGTGCGGTTGCTGGCGGAACATGCGCCGGAGGCCCGTCTCATCGCCGGCGGGACTGATCTGTTGATCGAACTGCGGCGCGGCACCCGCCAGTCTCCGGTGCTGGTGGACGTGACCCGCATCAGGGGACTGGACCGGATCGAGCGGGACGAGGCGGGCTGGATTCACATCGGCCCGACGGTGACGCACAATCAGGTGGCGGCCTCGGAGTTGGTGGCGGAGTACGGCGCACCACTCGTCCAGGCCTGCCGTCAGGTGGGCACGCCGCAACTGCGCAATCGCGGCACCGTCGTCGGCAACCTGGTCACGGCCTCCCCGGCCAACGACACCATCACCGCCTTGTGGGCCCTGGGGGCGCGGCTGACGCTGCGCTCGCCGCGCGGCGAACGGACGCTCACCTTCCCTGACTTCTACCAGGGGGTGCGACAAACCGCCCTGGCCCCCGACGAGATGGTGGTGGACGTCGCCTTCCCCGCGCTGACCGCCGCACAGCGCGGACGGTTCGTCAAACTGGGGCTGCGACGCGCCCACGCCATCGCGCTGGTCAACGCCGCCGCCCTCCTGACCTTCGACGGGGAGACCGTCGTCGAGGCGCGGATTACCCTGGGGAGCGTCGCGCCGACGATCATCCGCGCCCCGGAGGCGGAGGCCGCGCTGGTGGGGCACGCTCTGGACGACGAAACGGTCGCCGCAGCCGCCGAACTGGCTGCGCAGGCCGTCGCCCCCATCAGCGACATCCGCGCCGGTGCGGATTACCGCCGTCACATCGTCGGGGTGCTGGTGCGCCGGGCCCTGGTCGCCCTGCGGGACGACGCCGCGTCGGACGAGGAGGAGCCGGAGCAGCCGCGGCTGTGGGGGCGTACCCAGGGCCACTTCCCCCCGCTGGCCGGACGCACCGTCCGCCACCGGGACGAGGGGGACGAGCCGATCGAGTTCAGCGTCAACGGAGAGAACGTCATCATACGCGGGGCGGGCGGCAAGACGCTGTTGACCGTTTTGCGCGAGGACTTGGGGCTGACGGGCACGAAAGAGGGGTGCGACGAGGGGGAGTGCGGAGCCTGCACGGTGTGGATGGACGGCATCGCGGTGCTCGCCTGCCTGGTGCCGGCCCCGCGAGCGCACGGGACGCGCATCGTCACCGTCGAGGGGCTGGCACGCGGGGAGGAACTGCACCCCGTTCAGCAGGCGTTCGTCGAGGAGGGGGCGGTACAGTGCGGCTACTGCACACCGGGGTTCGTCATGGCGAGCGCGAACCTGTTGGAGGAGATACCCCATCCGACCCGTGAGCAGATCGTCGCCGGGCTGAGCGGCAACCTGTGTCGCTGCACCGGCTACTACAAAATCATCCAGGCGGTGGAGAAGGTGGCGATGAGGTGAGGTTTCGACGGGGTGCGACGCCCGCGCGTCGCACCGGTGTTGTCTTCACGAGTGCGACGCATTGGAGGGAGGATGCGTCGCACCTTTTTTGCCCGTCCACGACGGGGGGCCGGCGATCGAGCCGGTGCATTCGCTGTGGAAGGGAGTCGGGTAGGCGATGGCAATGCCATCGCCTACCCCCAATGCTATCGCCTACCCCTTTGACCGTAAACGTAAGAACTGAAAGCATTAGGGCCGCAGACGCGGATTTGACAAAATGCCGAAGTTAGGCTATGTTACCGGACACTTGCCGACCCCACTACCCAGGAGGTTCCGATGAGACGTTTCGTCCGTGAGGCCGCCTTCCGCCTGACCAAAAACGACCTCTACCAGTTCCTCGATGACCACGAGGACGATCTCATCCGCATCTTCCACGAGGAGATCGAGAAACTGGACGAGCGCATCCCGGAGGAGGAGATTTTCATAGACATCCACATGGCCGCCCTGGGGGACGAGTTGCTGCGGGCGGCCCTCACCGCCCTCAAGCGTTTCCTGCGGGAGGTGTGAGATGGGACGCCGCCACCTCCTCCTGTCGCTGCTCCTGGGGCTGGCCGGGGGACTGCTGCTCACGGCGGGGCTGGCCTCCGCCGACACCGCGCCGCTCCCGCCGGTCGAGCACCCGGACGGGCGGGCCGGGCTGTGTTACTCCTTCTACGCGGACGGCTCCACCCGCCCCTTCGTCCCGCTGGCTTACGACGCCGGCTCCCGCTGGGACCGGTTCGACTTCGCCTGGCCGTCCATCGAACCGAGCGACGACGATTGGAACTTCGGCCCCCACGACGGGCTGGTGAACGACCTGCGGGCCGCCCATCTGAACATCATCGGCATCCTGCTTTGGACGCCGGACTGGGCCGCCACCGCACAGACCGGCGGCGCGTCTCCGCCCTCCCTCGCCGACCGCCCGCCGGGCTGGTACGCGCCGCTCCCCGGCGGGGCCGGACTCGCGCCGCAGGGGGCGACCGCCTTCTCGTCGCCGCCCCGGGGCCTTGACCTCCCCTGGAACCACCCCGGCAACTACTGGGGCGATTTCGTCTACCACGTCGTCGCCCACTACGGCGACCGGGTGAAGCACTGGGAGATGTGGAACGAGCCGGAGTGGGACTACTTCTGGAGCGGCACCTCCAACGACTATGCCCAGTTGCTCAAAGTCGGCTACCAGGCGACCAAAGCGGCCTGCCCTGACTGCACCGTCCTCTTCGGCGGCCTCCACTACTGGGCCAACCAGTCCTACTACCGCTGGGTGCTGAACACCCTCGACTCCGACCCGCTGGCCGACCAGAACAACCACTTCTTCGACGTGATGTCGGTACATCTCTACAGCCGCGCCTCCAGCCTCTACGACGAAATCGAAAACATCCGCAGCGGGATGGCCGCCTACGGAGTGGACGACCACCCGATCTGGGTGACGGAGACCGGCGTCCCGGTGTGGGGCGACCCCCACGTCTCCTCCCAGCCGAAGTACGACTACGCCGCTACCCAGGAGGAGGCCGCCGCCTACGTCATCCAGTCCTACGCCAACAGTTGGGCCGCCGGCGTCGCGCGGTACATGTTCTTCCGCACCCACGACGCCGACATGAGCGAGTACTTCGGCCTGATTCGGAACGACCGCACCTTGCGGCCCGGCTACGTCGCCTACCAGGTCGCCGCGACCCACCTCGTCTCGCCGACCTTCGTCACCCGCGCCCTGAGCGGCACCGTCCGCACTGTCACCCTGTGGGGCACGCCCTCCGGCCGGGTCAGCGTCCTGTGGAACGAGTCCCCGACCCCGGCCACCTACACCCTTCCCGCCGCGCTGCCGACGGCGACCCTCGTCACCCGTCAGGGGACGACCGCCGTCCTCACGACGACCACCGGCTACCTCCTGAACCTGCCCGGCGCGACCGCCAACCTGGTCTCCGACCCCGACGACTACATCATCGGCGGCGACCCGCTCATTCTCGTGGAGAGCGAGGAGTCCAACCTGCCCCCCACCTCCACCGTCCGCCCGCTGCCGCCGATGACCACCGCCTTGTCAATCACCGTCGCCTGGGGCGGACGGGATAATCAGTCCGGCATCGCCTCCTACGACCTCCAGGTGCGGGACGGCGCGGCGGGCCTGTGGGCGGACTGGCTCGTCGGGACGGTGGTCACGTCCGCCCGGTTCGTCGGCGAGCCGGGGCACACCTACTACTTCCGCTCGCGGGCCACCGACCGGGTCGGCAACCGCGCTCCCTGGCCGGACGCGCCCCAGGCCTGGGTAACGCTCAACCTGACCGGGACGGTGGCGGTCAGCGTCACCACCTTCTTCGCCGACGACAACCGGAACGGCGTCTGGGACATCATCAGCGGGACCGCCTCCCTGATCTACAAGGAGATCACTCTGACCCAGGTCGCGCTCCACCTGCTGGACGGCACGGGGCAGGACGTCGTGACGCCGGTCATCACCCGCCCCTGGACGCTCCGGGCGGTGGTGAGACACTCGCAGCAGCCCTACCTCCTCCGGGCGGCGGCCTTCGACGGGCGGTACGAGCGGCGGATACCGCTCACCATCACCTGGGGGTCGGTCTACAGCCGCACCTACCCGACGCTGGGACTGTGGCCGGTGGCGCGGCTGTATCTGCCGCTGATTTTGAGGGGGGAGTAGCGATGACGACGTGCCCCGTTGACCACCCCGAACTCCACCGCGCCTTCCTCGCCGCGCCCCGCGACCAGGTGCTGATGATCACCAATCACGGCATCCACCAGTGGGAGATTATGCCCGGCCTCCCGGACACTGGCGGGCAGAACGTGTTCGTCAACCGCGTCAGCGACGAATTGGCCGCCCTGGGATTCAAGGTCACGATTGTGAACCGCGGCGGCTATCCGCACCCCGTCACCGGCGAACCCCGGCGCGGACTGCGCTACAAGGACGCCCACCGCCGCATCCTCTACCTGGAAGACGGCCTGGCGGAGTTCGTCCGCAAGGAGGACATGGCCCCCCGCATCCCCGCGCTGACCGCCGCGCTGGAAAACTTCCTGGCCGCCGAGGGGCAGCCGGTCGCCATGCTGCTCTCCCACTACTGGGACGGGCTCGCCATCGCGGTGCGCCTCAACCGGACGCTGCCGCGGCGGGTTATGCACGTCTGGACGCCGCACTCGCTGGGGGCGATCAAGAAGCGGAACGTCGCCCCGGAGCGGTGGGCCGGGCTGCACATCGCCGAGCGCATCGCCATCGAGAGCGAGATGTTGCCGGAGACGGACGGGGTCGCCGCCACCTCCGCCACCATCCGCCGCTCGCTGGTGGAGGATTACGGCTACGACGGGCGCATCCTCTTCCTCCCCCCCTGCGTGGACACCGAGACG
>JALWUZ010000764.1 GCA_027079895.1 Anaerolineae bacterium | reverse complement strand
CGATCGAGGTGGAGGCGGATTTGGTGGTTCTGGCGACGGCGGTCGTGCCGCGCTCCGACGCGGCGAAGACGGCGGCTCTGTTCGATTCGCTGGGGGGCCTGGCGCGGTCGGAGGATGGGTTTTTCCAAGAGGCGCATCCCAAGTTCCGCCCGGTGGAGTCCAATTTGGAAGGGGTGTTTCTGGCGGGGACGTGTCAGGGGCCGAAGGACATCCCGGACACGGTGGCGCACGCGAAGGCGGCGGCCTCGTCGGCGTTGCAGGTGTTGGCGCGGTTGGGGTGAGATGGGGGGAAAGCGGTCACCGCGGAACAGGACGGTCACGCTGAGCGATGAGGAGCGGCGGCTTTATCGGGAGCGGTTGGCACGTCTGACGGGGCCGGTGGAGTTGGCCGCGGTGGTGAACCGCACGCTCTGTCAGGATGCGCTCGAGGCGTTGGATTATCTGCCGTCTCAGTCGGTTGATCTGGTGTTCGCCGACCCGCCGTACAACTTGTCCCGCTCTTTTGGTGACAGTAAGTTTACGGGGCTCTCGCTGGATGAGTACGAGGAGTGGCTGGAGACGTGGTTGGTGAAGGTGGCCCGGATTTTGAAGCCGACGGGGTCGTTGTATGTTTGCAGTGACTGGCGGTCATCGGCGGCGGTTCACCGGGCGACCGAGCGGCTGTTCATCGTCCGCAACCGGATTACTTGGGAGCGTGAAAAGGGACGCGGAGCCCGGCGGAATTGGAAGAATTGTGCGGAGGACATCTGGTTCTGCACGGTGTCGGATGAGTACACGTTCAACGTGGAGGCGGTGAAGTTGAAGCGGCGGGTGCTCGCTCCTTACGTGGGGGATGATGGCCGTCCCAGGGATTGGAGCGAGGGGGTTGATGGCCGTTTCCGGTTGACGTATCCTTCCAACGTGTGGACCGACTTGACGGTGCCGTTCTGGTCAATGCCGGAGAACACGGTACATCCGACCCAAAAGCCGGAGAAGTTGTTGGCGAAAGTGATTCTCGCCAGTTCCAATGTCGGGGATGTGGTTTTGGACCCGTTTCTGGGGTCCGGCACTACCTCGGTGGTGGCGAAGAAGTTGGGGCGGCGGTACATTGGGATCGAGGTGGATGAGTTTTACTGTTGCATCGCCGAGAAGCGGTTGGAGATGGCGGAATCGGACCGGGGTATCCAGGGGTACGTCGGCGGTGTGTTCTGGGAGCGGAATACTTTTGCCGTGCAGCGGAAGGTAGCCTCCACCGGCCGGCGAAGGCAGCCGACGTTGTTCCAGGTTTGAGCGATGAAGAGTCCGATTTTCTACTCCGGGGCGTATCGGGAGATCGAGCGCAAGGTACAAGAGGTGCTCAATTCCCACGCGGTGTTTCTGTCTCCGAGTACCGCCGGCAGCACTCGCGCGGTGGGGGATGCAATCGAGAGCGTGCTGCGGGATGAGTTCAAGGCGGTGTTGGGAGATCTGTGTCGGGAGTATTCAGTCGCCTTCGCGCGGAGGGCGATGGCTGACTTGGCTTTCGTGGACGTGGATGGATTCTATTACGTCGTTGACGTGAAGACGCACCGGACGGACACCAAGTTCAATATGCCAAATTTGACGTCGGTGCAGCGGTTGGCACGGTTCTACGAGGAGGATACCAACTATTTCGTGTTGTTGATCGTGGACTATCATCTAGAGTCCACGCGAGCGGTTGTCACCGGGGTGAGGTTCACGCCGATTGAGTTCTTGGGATGGGATTGTCTGACGATCGGCGCGTTGGGGTGGGGGCAGATTCAAATCGTCAACTCGAATGTGGTCACTGTCAACCACGGCTACTCGCGGAAGCGGTGGATGCTCGAGTTGTGCGATGCGTTGTTCGAGTTCTACCCCCGCGAGATAGCCAAAATCAACGATAGGATAAGGTATTTCGAGCGGGTGCGTGATTTTTGGCTCGCTAAACCGGATTAGAGTGGTGAGGAGGCAGGCATTGAAGACGGAGCCGATTACCGAGCAGTTGGAACTCTTCGGTTGTATTCAGTGCGGGAAATGCACCGGCGGTTGTCCGCTGGCGCGGAAGACGGAGTTGAATATCCGCAGTATGATCTACAACATGCTGGTGGAGCCGGAGTTGGACGTGCATGCGCACCCGGAGTTGTGGGATTGCACGACCTGTTTCACCTGTGTGGTGCGCTGCCCCAAGGACGTGCGTCCGGCGGAGTTGATCATCAGCCTGCGGGGGCAGTTGGTGGAAAGCGGACGCATACCGGAGACAATCGGCACGGCGTTGATGGGCATTTTCCGCCAGGGAAACCCCAACGGCATGGCACGGGAGGACCGTTCCGCCTGGGCACAGGGGATGGAGATCAAGGACGCCCGTCAGGGGTGCAGCGTGCTCTATCACGTCGGTTGTATCCCGTCTTACGACCTGCGGGTGCAGCCGGTCGCCAGGGCGTTGGCGCGGGCGTTGACCGAGGCCGGGGTGGATTTCGGCACGCTGGGAACCGACGAGAATTGTTGCGGTAACGAGGTGCGCCGGATGGGCGAAGAGGGGCTGTTCGAGATGCTGGTCGAGGAGAACGGGGAGTTAATCCGCAGCGTCGGGGCCGACCGCCTGGTGACGACCTCACCGCATTGTTTCAACACCTTCAAGAACGAGTACGGGTTCGACGACATCGAGGTGTTGCACTACACGCAGTTGGTGGCCGAGTTGATCGAGCAGGGCCGGCTCAAGTTCACCAAAGAGGTGAAGGCAAAGGTGACTTACCACGACCCCTGTTTCCTGGGGAAGCAGAACGGAGTGTTCGAGGAGCCGCGGGCGATCATCAAGGCCATCCCCGGCGTCGAGTTGGTGGAGATGGACCGGAACCGGGAGCGGAGTCTGTGCTGCGAGGGAGGCGGCGGGCGGATGTGGGTCGAGGGGACGAATAAGGAGGAACGGCTGGCGTTCCAACGGGTGCATGAGGCCGCCGACACCGGAGCGGAAATCCTGGCAGTCGCCTGCCCCTTCTGCCTGCTGACGCTGGTGGACGCGGTCAAGGTGCAGGGGTTGGAGGAACGGTTGAAGGTGATGGACATAATGGAGATCGTCAATCTGGCATTGTGAGGTGCTATGGACCCGCAACCCCGTATCGGCGTATACATTTGTCATTGCGGCGTGAACATCGCCGCCACTGTGGACGTGAAAGCGGTGGCGGAGTTCGCGGCCACTTTGCCGGGCGTCACCGTAGCCCGCGATTATCTGTACATGTGCTCCGACCCCGGCCAACGGCTGATTCAGGAGGACATCAAGGCGCATAATCTCAACCGGGTGGTGGTGGCCTCGTGTTCCCCGCGCATGCACGAGCCCACTTTTCGCGGGGCGGGGGAGCAAGCCGGGTTGAACCCGTATCTGGTGGAGATGGCGAATATCCGGGAGCAGTGCGCCTGGGTACATTCGGACCGGGGACTGGCGACGGATAAGGCCAAGTGGCTGGTGGCGTCGGTGGTGGCGAAGGCGGCCCGCCTGGAGCCGCTGGAAGCGCGGGAGGTCGGGGTCACGCCGGAGGCCCTGGTCATTGGGGGCGGGGTGGCCGGAATGACCGCCGCGCTCGACATCGCCGAGGCCGGTTTCCCGGTCTATCTGGTGGAGAGGAGCGATCACCTGGGGGGCCGGGTGGCGGATTTGAACCGGATTTTCCCCACGTTGGAGCGGGTCGCAGACCTGCTGGGGCCGCTGACGGAGCGGGTGCAGTCCCATCCCAACATCACCGTGTTGCTGAACACGGAGGTAACGCAGGTCGAGGGGTACGTGGGGAATTTCGAGGTCACGGTGCGGGGCGTGGAGGAGCCGTTGGGCGTCGGTGCGCTCGTCATCGCCACCGGTTACGATGTCTTCAACCCCCGGCGGAAGCCGGAGTTGGGGTACGGCCAGTATCCGAACGTCATCACGTCGTTGGAGATGGAGCATCGGCTGGCCGCCGCCGAGGAGTCCGGGCCGGAAGTGCTGGCGGTGAACGGTCGTCTGCCGAAGAAGGTGGCGTTCATTCAGTGCGTCGGGTCGCGGGATGTGCAGTTGGGCCATCCCTACTGCTCGCGGGTCTGCTGTATGTACACCGCCAAGCAGTCCCGCCTGGTGCGGGAGTTGCTGCCGGAGGCGGAGGTGACGGTGTTTTACATGGACGTGCGCACGTTCGCCAAAGGAGCGGAGGAGTTCTACGACGAGGCGCGGAAGAAGCGGGTGTTGTACCGGCGGGGGATGGTGTCGGAGATCTATCGGCGCGGCGAGCGGGTGATACTGGCGGGGGAGGATACGCTGTTGGGGCGGCCGTTCGATTTCGAGGCCGACCTGGTGGTACTGGCGGTGGGGATGGAGCCCCGCGCGGACGCCGCCGAACTCTCCTCGCTGCTCAAACTGCCCCGCTCGTCGGACGGCTTTTTCCTGGAGATTCACCCGAAGATGCGCCCGGTGGATACGGCGGTGGACGGGGTCTTCCTGGCGGGGTGCTGTCAGGGGCCGAAGGACATCCCGGACACGATCGCCCAGGCGAAGGCGGCGGCCTCGTCGGCGTTGATACCGCTGCTGCGCGGGACGGTGCCGGCCGAGTCGGCGACGGCGGTGGTGGACGTGGAGATGTGCGCCGGATGTGGGATGTGCGTCGAGGTGTGTCCCTACGGCGCAGCCGACCTCGACGCGCTGTGGAACGTGTCGCGGATCAACCCGGTGCTGTGCAAGGGATGTGGGGCCTGCGCGGCGACCTGCCCGTCGAAGGCGATTCGATTGCAGCATTTCACGCCGGATCAGGTTCTGGCGCAGGTGGACGCGCTGTTGGGGTAAGAAAGATGCCGCCCGACCTCCCCCGCAGCGGCGGACGGACGGCGGCTACAATCTTTTAACGAAGGGGGCAGTATGGCCGAGAAGTTCGAACCCAAAATCGTGGCGTTTCTGTGCAACTGGTGTACCTATACCGGGGCCGACCTGGCGGGGACTTCCCGCATTCAGTATCCGCCGAACGTGCGCATCATCCGCTTGATGTGCTCCGGTTCGGTGGACCCGACTTACGTGCTCAAGCCGTTGTTGGACGGGGTAGATGGCGTCCTGGTCGGCGGCTGCCACCCCGGCGATTGTCACTATCAGTCGGGGAACTACAAGGCCCGACGGCGGATCATCGCGCTGAAGGAGATCATCAAGAACGCCGGTTTCGACGAGGAGCGGGTCTGGCTGCGCTGGATCAGCGCCAGCGAGGGGCAGCGGTTCGCCGAGACGGTCACGAAGATGACGGAGTTTCTCAGGGAGAAAGGGCCGAACCCGATGCGCCAGAAGTGGGCGGTATGAGCACCGGGTCAATGAACAATGATGACAGGGGGATGGAATGAGAACAGTTATTCCTGTGGAAAACGGTGATGCGCTGGCGGCGGCACGGGGCTTCCTCCGGCAGTTGTTGGAGGCCGGGGTGGTGGAGGCGTTGCTGGTGCCGATGGAGACGCCATCCGGGACGATCACGCCCGCGCTGGTGACGGATCCGGATCTGCTGGCGGCGGCCAATCCGTTCGCGCCGGTGATGGGGCTGAACGCGGCCCGCGTGGTCGGCCACGTCTCCGTCCGCGAGCCGCGCGGCAAGATCGGGGCGGTGCTGCGGTCGTGTGAACTGCGGGCCCTGGTGGAGTTGGTCAAGTTGCGCCAGGCCAGCCTGGACGATCTGGTGACTATCGGGGTGGATTGTCTGGGGACTTACGACGTGCCGGTCTACGTCGAGTTGCACGGTCAGGGGCAGGTGGATATGGCGGCCTATCTGGCGACGGCGCAGAGCGGCGATCTGTCGCCGGTGGAGGGGTACGCCTTCCGCGACGCCTGCGAGATGTGCGAGAAGCCCCAGGTCGAAAACGCCGACATCGCGCTGGAACTCTTCGGGGCCGACCTGGGGGCCGGAATCCCCATCACTTTGAGCGATGAGTTGGCCGAGCAACTGGGGTTCGCCCCCCAGGAAGGGGACGGGCGACGGGCCGAGGTGGTGGAGAAGGTGGTCGCCGCCCGCACTCAGGTACGCGATGAGCGTTTCGGCGACATCCGCCAGCGGCTCGATGAGGAGGGTATCGAGGGGGTGTTCGCCGCCTGCGTGCGCTGTCACAACTGTATGACGGTCTGCCCGATCTGTTACTGCAAGACGTGTCTCTTCAAGAGCCCGGTCTTCGACCACGAACCGGCGCAGTACATGAACTGGGCGCGGCGCAAGGGGGCGACCCGTCTGCCGGCCGATACGATGTTGTTCCACCTGACCAGGCTCAATCACATGGTGCTTTCCTGCATCGGCTGCGGGATGTGTACCAGCGCGTGCCCGACTAATCTACCGGTGGGGCGGGTGTTCCGGGCCATCGGCCAGCAGGTGCAGGCGGTGTTCGAGTACGTCCCCGGTCGGGATGTCGAGGAGCCTCTGCCTCTGGTCACTTTCCGCGAGGATGAGTGGATGGAGGTGGGGGAGGAGTAGGGGGTGATGCTATGGCGGAGCAGCAAGACAACTTGATTCCAATCTACATAATGGGCAAGCAGTATATGGTGCCGTCCACGCTGACGATTATGAAGGCGATGGAGTGGGCGGGGTACAAACTCATCCGCGGGGTGGGCTGCCGAGGCGGGTTCTGCGGGGCGTGTGCGACCGTCTACCGCATTATGGGCGACCCGAAGTTGTACTTCGGGCTGGCCTGCCAGACGGTGGTACAGCCGGGGATGTATCTGGCGCAGATTCCGTTCTTCCCGGCGCAGCGGGCGACTTACGACATCACCAAGTTGGAGCCGACGGCGACGACGTTGTTCTCGATCTACCCGGAGGTGCTCCGCTGTCTGGGATGCGGGGCCTGCTCGAAGGCTTGTCCGCAGGAGATTGACGTGCGGGCGTATATGGCCGCCGGTATGCGGGGAGACATCGCGGCTGTGGCCGACATCTCTTTCGACTGTATTATGTGCGGCCTGTGCGCGTCCCGCTGCCCGGCGGAGGAGGCGCAGTACAATATCGCGATTCTGGCCCGGCGGCTGTACGGACGTTACCTGGCCCCGCGTTCACAACATCTCCAAGAGCGGCTGAAGGAGATTCGAGCGGGGAAGTTCGACGCCGAGTTGGAGGAGTTGAAGGGGCTCAGCAAGGATGAGTTGGTGGCGCGGTACAAAGCGCGGGATATCGAACCTAAGTAGGAGGAGTGAACGATGAGCGGTTATCCGCCTGAGATGCGAGAGTCAATTCGTAAGGTCGAGGCCACCCGCGCCCGCCGGATCAAGGAGACGTTCCCGGCGATGAGTCTGGAGGAGCGGGACGCGATTTTGCAGGCCTTTCATCCAGATTACAAGGAGGAGACTTTCCACGCGCTGCGGGTGGGGGTCAGCAAGGGGCAGCGGATGCCCATCGAGTTGGGGAAGATCGTCGAGGGGTGGCCGCATATCACGCCGGATTTCGACCTGAGCGAGCCGTTCGCCGAAACGGATGTGTTGGTAATCGGCGGGGGGGGCGGGGGAGCGTCCGCCGCGCTGCTGGCGCAGGAGAACGGGGCGAAGGTGATCTTGGTGACGAAGTTACGCTTCGGCGACGCCAACACGATGATGGCCCAGGGCGGCATTCAGGCCGCCGACCGACCGGAGGACAGTCCGGCGATTCACTATCTGGATGTCATCGGCGGGGGGCACTTTACCAACGTGCCGGAGTTGGTGGAGGCGTTGGTGATGGACGCGCCGTTCGTCATCGAGTGGCTGGAAGAGTTGGGGATGATGTTCGACAAGGAGCCGGACGGGACGATGATCGAGGCGCACGGCGGCGGCACCAGTCGCAAGCGGATGCACTCGGCGCGGGATTACTCCGGCGCGGAGATTATGCGCACGCTGCGGGATGAGGTGCGCGACCGCGAGGACGACATCACCGTCATCGAGTTCTCGCCGGCCGTCGAGTTGGTGCTGGACGATAACGGCCAGGCCGCCGGAGCGATCGTGATGAATCTGGAGACGGGGGTCTACAGTTACATCAAGGCGAAGGCGGTGGTGCTGGCGACGGGAGGCGGGGGCCGGTTGCACTATCAGGGCTTCCCGACGACGAATCACTACGGGGCGACGGCGGATGGGGTGGTGATCGCTTACCGGGCCGGCGCGCGGCTGGGGTATCTGGAGTCTATGCAGTACCATCCCACCGGGGCCGCTTTCCCGGAGCAGATTCTCGGCCTGCTGGTGACGGAGAAGGTGCGCGGGCTGGGCGGCCAGCCGGTCAACGCGGAGGGTGAGCAGTTCGTCTATCCGCTGGAGCCGCGCGATGTGGAGGCCGCCGCGCTCATCCGGGAGTGCGCGCCGGTCGAGCAGGGCGGACACGGCAAGGGGGTCGTGACGCCGACCGGTCAGCCGGGGGTGTGGCTGGACTCGCCGATCATCGAGATGATCAAGGGGCCGGGGACGATCAAGAAGGCTCTCCCGGCGATGGTGCGGCAGTTCGGGCGGTTCGGGATAGACATCACCAAAGAGCCGATGTTGGTCTACCCGACGTTGCACTATCAGAACGGCGGGGTGCGGCTGAAGCCGGATGGTTCGACCGATGTACCGGGGTTGTTCATCGCCGGGGAGGTGAGCGGCGGGGTGCATGGGCACAATCGGCTGATGGGCAATTCGCTGTTGGAAATCACGGTGTTCGGACGGCGGTCTGGACGGTCGGCGGCGGCACACTCGCAGCGGGTGAAGTTGGGGGCGCCGTCGCTGGCTCACGTGGCGGCCTGGATCAAGGAGTTGGACGAGGCCGGGGTGGATACAGGGGTTATCTCGCCGATTCTGCTGCCGGATTACACGCGGCATCAGTAGGCGGCGGGCGAAAGAAAGCGTTATGCGCCGGTTCTGTTCCTACGGGCCTTTGGATACGGAGTTGCATTACTACGTGCCGCGCGACGCGCTGGTCGCGGAGGCCCTGGAACGGTTGGTGGGGGATGACCCGCGCAAGGGCGGGCATTACATCACCGTCTGGGCTCCGCGGCAGACGGGCAAGACGTGGGTAATGCAGCAGGTGGTGGAGCGTCTCCAAAGGCGGGGCGGTTTCGAGGTGGCTTATCTGACGATGCAGGCCGCCCGAAACGTCTCCTCGGCGGCGGAGGTGCTGGCGGTGCTGGTGTCCCGCCTGCGGGACTGGTTCGGGCGGGATTTCCCCCCGGTGAAGGAGTGGGCCGGCCTCCAGGAGTTGTTCGGGCCGACGCATTTCTCGCAGCCGCTGGTGTTGATTCTGGACGAGTTCGACGCGCTGAGCGGTGAGTACGTCGCCGCTTTCGCCAACGAGTTCCGGGATATGTACATCCGGCGGGCGAGCGAGAGGGAGCGCGAAAGTGGCGCGAAGAGTTGTCTGTTGCACGGGCTGGCGTTGGTGGGAGTGCGGGCGGTGCTGGGCGTGGAGAGCGAGAGCGGTTCTCCGTTCAATGTGCAGCAGAGCCTGCGGGTGCCCAATCTGACGCGGGAGGAGGTGGGGGAGTTATACCGGCAGTATCAGGATGAGAGCGGCCAGCGCATCGCGCCGGAGGTGGTGGAGCAGGTGTACACGGTGACGCGCGGACAGCCGGGGTTGGTGTCGTGGTTCGGGGAGTTGCTGACGGAGCGGTACAATCCGGGGCCGGACGCGGTCATCGGCCGGCGGGAGTGGGAGTTGGTGTGGCACAAGGCGCGGTTCGTGGAGCCGAACAACACGGTGTTGAATATGGTGTCGAAGGCGCGGCGGCCGGAGTATCGGGAGTTCCTGGTGCATCTGTTCGGGCGGGAGGATGTGGGGTTTACGTTCCACAATCCGGTGCATAACTACCTGTACATGCACGGGGTCATCGTGCCGGAGACGGTGCGGCTGGGGAACGGCGAGTTGGCGGAGGTGAGCCGGTTTTCGTCGCCGTTCGTGCAGAGTTGCCTGTACGACGCGCTGAGCCTGGACTTGGTCGGGGAGCGGTTGCCGCTGCTGCCGCTGGAGCCGCTGGATGACCTGGCGGACGTGTTCGCCGAGGATGGTCTGCGGCTGGGCCCGCTGTTGGAACGGTACAAGGGGTATCTGAAGCGGTTGGAGGAGCGCGGCCTGAGTCCCTGGCGGGGGCAGCCGCGCCGCCGGAGCGACCTGCATCTGACGGAGGCGGTGGGACATTTCCATCTCTACTTCTGGTTGCAGGAGGCGGTGGGGGCGCGGTGTGTGGTGAGCCCGGAGTTCCCGACGGGGAACGGGAAGGTGGATCTGTATTTGCGGTGTGGGGAGCGGGAGGGAATCATCGAGGTGAAGAGTTTCGTGGATGTGTACCGGGCGCGGGAGGCGCGGAAGCAGGCGGCGCGGTATGCGCGTCAGGTGGGGTTGGACAGGGTGACGCTGGCGTTGTTCGCGCCGGTGCAGGATGAGCAGGTGTTGGCGGAGTTGTCGGGGGTGGAGG
>JALWUZ010000763.1 GCA_027079895.1 Anaerolineae bacterium | reverse complement strand
CAACCCCGCCGTTCCCACGCTCCGGCGTGGGAACGGCGGGGTTGACACTCCGCGTGTGGGAACGAGAGCAGAGCAGGGCAAAGCGTGGGAGCGAGGCCAGCAGGCCAGAAATCTCGTCTGGTCGGCGGGATGGTAGCGAAGATGAAACGGAGGCAGCCATGACCGACAGCAAGTACGACATCCACATTGACCACGCCGAGGGGCTCGCCATCGGCGACGGGGCGCAGGTCATCGTGGGGCCGCCCACCCCCGACAACACGCTGACCCGCGCCCTGGCCCGCGCCCGCCGCACCCTGGCGATCCTGGAGGAGCAGGCCGCCGGATACACCAGTTTGACCATCCCCGCGCACCTCAAACTGGAACTGGAGGACAAGCGGCGCGAGGTGCAGGAGTTGGAGCGCCGCCTGAAGGAGGTGATGTGACCAATGCCCCAGGCCGATTACTCCGCCGCCCTGGAGAACGCCCGCCGTATCCTGGCGGAACTGGAAGCCAAAGCCGCCGGTTACACCGCTCTCACCATCCCGCCCCCGCTGGTGCTCGAACTCGACGAGAAGCGCAAAGAGGTCGAGCGACTGGAAGCCCTCGTCGCCGGCAAGTCGAGCGACCTCCCCAACACCCTCCCCCGCCGCCAGCCCTTCTTTGGCCGCGAGAAGGAGATCGCCCGCGCCCTCAGTTACCTCGCCCCCGATGACCGGGGCTGGGGGGTGCTGATTGACGGCATCGGCGGCATCGGCAAGACCGCCCTGGCGGTCGAGGTCGCCTACCTCTGCCTGGAACAGGCCCGTTTCGACGCCTTCCTCTTCGTCACCGCCAAGCGGGACCGCCTCACCGCCGCCGGGGAGCAGCCGGTGGAGGGGAGCGCGTCCTCCCTGGACGCCATGCTGGACGAGATCGCCCGGCAACTGGGCGACCAGGCCGTCACCCGTAGCAGCGGGGCGGAGAAACGCACCGCTTTCCTCGACCTCATGCGTAACTACAGCGGCCCCGAAAGGCGCGTCCTGCTCATCTTCGACAACCTGGAGACCCTCCCCCCCGACGAGCAGACCCCGCTCTTCGAGTTGCTGCGCCGCCTGCCCCAGCCTTGCAAGGCCATCCTCACCAGCCGCCGCCGGGCCGGAGAGGGGGGCGGCTGGCTGCGCCTGGAACGGCTGGACTGGGACACCGCCCGCCAGATCATCGCCGAGCGAATGGGACGCTCCCCCCGCCTGGAACGGGAACTGACCCGCGTCGGGGAAGGCCGCTGGCAGGAACTGTACGACCTCACCGGCGGCTCCCCCCTGGCCCTGACCTGGGCGCTGGGGCTGATGGACCGGCGCATGCTCTCCTTCGACCGGCTGCTCGACCTGCTGCGCGGCGCGGACCCGGACTCACCGCTCCACCGGTTCATCTACCAGGAGGCGCGGCGGGAGATGGGGGCCGACGATTGGCGCGTCCTGGGCGCACTGGCCCTCTTCGCGGCTCCGGCCTCCTTCGAGTCGCTGGCCGCCGTCGCCGACCTGACCCGGCAGGCGTTGGAGTCCGCTTTGGAGCGGCTGAGCGGTTACGCGCTGGTGGACGCCGAGACCAACGACGGGCCCTACACCCTCCACCCCCTGACCCGTCAACTCGCGCTGGGGGAACTGGAGAAGCGGCCGGAGGAGGCATCTACGCTCCGGCAGCGGTTCGCCCGTCACTGGCTCGATTACGCCCGACGGTACGGCGGTAGGAACTACGAGACCTACGACAAACTGGAGGCGGCCTGGCCCAACCTGGAGGCCGCCGCCGCCCAACTGTGGCGGGCGACCGGCCTTCCCGCCGGCCCGTTGCGGGACGAAGAGGCCGCCCAGATGCTCGGCGACCTGGCCGATGCCTTGGATAATTTCCTGTTCTTCCGCGGCTACTGGGACGAACGGGTCCGCCTGGCGGCCTGGGGGTACGAGGCCGCCCGCGCCGCGGGGGACTTGCGGCGTGCCGGGTGGCGTGCCCTTGACGCGGCCTGGATTCACCACCTCCGCGAGGAGACCGAGCGGGCGGGAGACTGGGCCGACAAGATGGCGGCGGCGATGGAGCAGGCCGGCAACCGCCGGGACCGCGCCGTCGCCACCCACCTGCGCGGCCTGGTGGCCCGGCAGCGCGGCGACCCGGACGAGGCGGAGCGTTGTTACCGGGAGGCTTTGGCCGCTTACCGCGAACTGGGGGAGCGGGCTGACGAGGCCATCGTCCTCAACGACCTGGCGGGGTTGATGCGCGCGGAGCGGAAGGAGTACGACCAGGCGGAGTCGCTCTACCGCGCGGCCCTGGAGATTGACAGGCAACGAGGCGATAAAGAAGGGCAGGCCATTTACCTCGGCAACCTGGGCCTGCTGGCGATCGACCGGCAGCGCTGGGACGAGGCCCGCGCCTACTTCGAGCAGGCCCTGTCGTTGGACAGAGAGATAGGACACCGGGCTTTTGTCGCCTTCGATTTGTGGGGGCTGGCCCGCGTCCTGGAGAAAGAGGGCCGTTATGATGAGGCCCTACCCCTGGCGGAGGAGTCCCTCGCCATCTATGAGAGACTGCGCCATCGGGACGTGGACGAGGCCCGCGACCTCGTCGCCCGCCTGCGGGACAGGTGCAGTGGGTAGTGGAATAGTGGATAGTGGAGAGTGGGAGAGTGGGATAGTGGAGAGTGAGGGATGAGCAATCACACTTCTTTCGCCGACCTGGAAATCCGCATCTTCCCCCTGGAGGAGCGCGGCTATCCGGTCGAAATCACCCTCGACGGGCAGCAGGAGTTCCCGCGCGGCTATCTGGACGCCGCGGTCGCCGCCTGGACGCCGAGCGGCGACCCGGAGGAGGACGGCCGACGGCTGTTCGCCGCCCTCTTCGCCGCCGCCGACCTCCGCGCGGCCTGGGCCCAGGCCCTGGGACAGTCGCCGCGCCGCCGCATCCGGCTGCGCATTGACCCCGCCGCCGCCGAACTCCACGCCCTGCCCTGGGAACTGCTCCACGACGGCACCGCCATGCTCTCCGCCCAGGCCGACACCCCCTTCTCCCGCTACCTCCCCATCGCCCTGCCCTGGGGCGGGCCGGTGGACGAGCGGCCCGTGCGCGTCCTGGTCGTCATCTCCAACCCCGCCGACCTCGAAAGCCGCTACGGTCTCCCTCCGGTGGACG
>JALWUZ010000762.1 GCA_027079895.1 Anaerolineae bacterium | reverse complement strand
CGACTTGGGGCCGAACCCCTTGATGCTCGTCAGGGCTTCGTCGCCGGTCTGCAAGGCGTTCAGCACATCGCCGACGGTGGCGTACCCGGCTCCCTGCAACAGGTTGCGGGCGCGGGTCGGCAGTCCCAGGCCGGTAATCGGCATGTCGGCCTGGGGGATGGGGTTGGAAGTCTGGTCTGACATACGTTTCCCTCGCGTGACTTCAGGATGTCCCGGTCGGAGGCCGGGAATCGCGCCGCCTGTCGGTCAGGCGACGCCTCCAGAAACCTGGGTTTCGAGGCCTTCGTCTGTGTCCAGCACGGCCAGCAGGCCGTAGACGAGCAGGCCGCTGACGCCGCCCATGAGCAGCCCCCGGCCATCGTACAGGGCCGCCGCGCCGCCCAGGAGTATCTCGGCCGCCAGCCGGCCCGCCGTCATAGCGGCGGGGACGCCCAGCACCCACAGGAACAGGCGACGCTTCTGCCCCACGAGTCGGGGGGACAGGGCCGGCAACTGCGCCAGCGCGAGCCACAATCCCGTCCAGGCCAGGATGAAGAGTGGGGAGGGCTGTCCAGAACCGCCGCTGCCCACCAAGAGGCCGCTCCCATAACCCACCGGGAGGCCGAGCAACGTCGTCAGGGCCCACAGGGACGGTCGGCGCAGAAATGGCCGCAGGAGAAAAGAGCCCGCCACAGCGATAGGGGCGGCGACCAAGACGCTGAAGAGGGACAGGACGGCCGCCGGGTACAACCGCTGAATCGGGTCCGTGATGGCGGCGACGGTGGACAGGGACGGCGCGGCGACGATGAGGCTGCCCAAATGCCAAGCGATGGCCGGGAAGAGGCTCCAAACGAGAAAAGTAGGGATACGACTGTACCTCATCTTGCCCTCCGGCTGACTTTCCCCGGAACGGGGCCCGCGTGCTTTTTCGGCGGGGCGACCGGGCAGCCAGCCGCCCCGCCACATCAGACACGCAAACGGCGGCCCGAAGCCGCCGTACCTGCTGCTGACGATACCCTGGCGCCTTCCAGCAACCTACCCGACAGGAAAGCGTCGCTATTCTAGCACAGGGGTAATCTTTTGGCAAACGTCAGATTTTTTCGAAGACGATCTCGCCGTCGCGCACGTCCACGCGCACCGTGTCGCCCTCCATGAACTCGCCGCGCAGCAGGGCCAACGCCAGCGGGTCCTGCACTTTCCGCTGGATGACGCGCTTCAGCGGGCGGGCGCCGTAGACCGGGTCGTACCCCAGGTCGGCCAGCAGTTGCCGCGTCGCCTCGCTCCATTCGAGGCCAATCTGCCGCTCGGCCAGCATCTCCCGCAGATGGCGCATCTGGATGTCCACGATCTGCACCAGGTCGTCCCGCGTCAGGCTGCGGAAGAGGATGATCTCGTCAATCCGGTTCAGGAACTCCGGGCGGAAGGTGTGGTCCAGTTCCTCCATCACCCGCTCGCGGGCCGCCTCGACGCCCAGTTCCTTGATCCAGCGGCTGCCGGTGTTGCTGGTCATGATGATGATGGTGTTGGTGAAGTCCACCGTCCGCCCGTGACCGTCGGTCAGCCGCCCCTCGTCCAGCAGTTGCAAGAGGGTGTTGAAGACCTCGGTATGGGCCTTTTCGATTTCGTCGAAGAGGACGACGCTGTAGGGCCGCCGTCGCACCGCCTCGGTCAACTGGCCGCCCTCCTCGTACCCCACGTACCCCGGCGGTGCGCCGATGAGCCGGGAGACGGTGTGCCGCTCCTGGTACTCGCTCATGTCAATGCGCACGATCGCCTCCTCGGTGTCGAAGAGGAACTCCGCCAGGGCGCGGGCCAACTCCGTCTTGCCGACGCCGGTCGGCCCCAGGAAGATGAACGTGCCAATCGGTCGGTTGTGTCCCTGTAGCCCGGCCCGTGCGCGGCGGACGGCGTTCGAGACGGCACGCACCGCCTCGTCCTGCCCGACGACCCGCTGATGCAACGCCTCCTCCATCCGCAGCAGTTTCTCCACCTCGCCTTCCAGGAGTTTGGCGACCGGGATGCCGGTCCACTCGGCGACTACCTCGGCGATGTCCTCCGGGCCGACCTCCTCTTTGAGCAGCGGACGGTCTCCCTGCAACTGTCGGAGGTGTTCCTGCTGCTCCTGCAACTGCTTTTCCAGGGCCACGAGGGTGCCGTACTGCAACTCGGAGGCTTTGGCGTAGTCCTGGGCCCGCTGCGCCTCCTCGATCTGATGGCGCACCTGCTCGATGCGCTCTTTGGTGTCCCGGATGGCCTGGATGGCGGCCTTCTCCTGCTCCCATCGCGCCCGCATGGACGCGCTCTGTTCCCGCAGGTCGGCCAGTTCCTTTTCCAACTTCTTCAGCCGCTCCTTGCTGGCCTTGTCCTTCTCTTTCCGCAGGGCCTCCCGCTCGATCTCCAACTGCATGATGCGCCGGTCAACCTCGTCCAACTCGGCGGGCTTGGAGTCTATCTCCATCCGCAGCCGGGAGGCGGCCTCGTCAATCAGGTCAATCGCCTTGTCCGGCAGATTGCGGTCGGCGATGTAGCGGTGGCTGAGGGTGGCCGCCGCGATACAGGCCGCGTCCTGGATGCGCACGCCGTGATGCACTTCGTACCGCTCCTTGAGTCCGCGCAGGATGCTGATGGTGTCCTCGACGGAGGGCTCGTCCACGTAGACCGGCTGGAAACGTCGCTCCAGGGCGGCGTCTTTTTCGATGTACTTGCGGTACTCGTCCAGCGTGGTCGCGCCGATGCAGTGGAGTTCGCCCCGCGCCAGCATAGGCTTGAGCAGGTTGCTGGCGTCCATCGCCCCTTCCGCCGCGCCGGCCCCAACGACGGTGTGCAACTCGTCAATGAACAGGATGACCTCGCCGGCGGCGTCGGTCACTTCCTTGAGCACCGCCTTGAGCCGCTCCTCGAACTCGCCGCGGTACTTGGCGCCGGCGATGAGGGCTCCCATGTCGAGGGCGACGATGCGCTTGTTCTTCAGACCCTCCGGCACGTCGCCGCGCACGATGCGCTGGGCCAGCCCCTCGGCGATGGCGGTCTTGCCGACGCCAGCCTCTCCTACCAGGACGGGGTTATTCTTGGTGCGGCGGCTGAGAATCTGCATGACGCGCCGGATTTCGTCGTCCCGCCCGATGACCGGGTCGAGTTTCCCCTGCCGCGCTAACTCGGTCAGGTCG
>JALWUZ010000761.1 GCA_027079895.1 Anaerolineae bacterium | reverse complement strand
AGAACCGTTCGAGGATGGCGGTCTTGCCGTAGCGACGGGGGGAGACGAGGGCGATGCTCTTCTCCCACTTCTGGGCAACGCCGGAGAGCCACTCCATCAGAAAGTCCAGTTCCCGCTCCCGGTCGGTGAAGATCTCCGGGTCAACTCGCTCTTGGATGGGGGGCGGTTCAGTTCCCATCGGTCATTTCCTCCAGGGCTGACCGGGCGGCGGCCTGCTCGGCGGCCTGTTTGCTGTGACCGTGACCCCGCCCGACTACATCAGTGCCCAAGAGCACCTCGGCGACGAAGGTCTTGGCGTGGTCGGGGCCGTACTCGGCGACGATGCGGTAGCGGGGGGTGATGCCCCTCTGGGCCTGACTCCACTCTTGGAGGAGGCTCTTGGCGTCCTTGTCCGCCTCGGCGGAGAGGATCTCGGCGGCGGCCGGCGCGATCAACGGCTCGAAGTAGGCCCGCACCGACGCCAGTCCACCGTCGAGGTAGACGGCCCCCGCCAGGGCCTCGAAAGCGTCACACAGGTTGGCCGGCCGGTCGCGTCCCCCGGCGGCCTCCTCGCCGTGCCCCAGGCGCAGCACCCGGTCGAGCCCAATCTGGCGGGCGAAACGGGCCAACGTCTGGGTGCGTACCAACGCCGCCCGGAGCCGCGTCATCCGCCCCTCGCGGAAGTCCGGGTAGCGGCGGTAAATCCAATCCCCGGCGATGAAGTCCAGCACGGCGTCCCCCAGGAACTCCAACCGCTGATTGTCGTCCTCCTCCTCGGCGGGGTGCTCGTTGAGGTACGAGGTGTGGGTCAACGCCCGCCGGAGCAGTCCGGGGTCGCGGAAGTGGTAGCCCAGCCGTCGCTGGAACTCGGCCAGGGGGTCGCTTTCCATCTCACTCCTTCGACGAACCGGCCGCGCTCCGCGCCGCCAGTCGCGCCCGATATTTGTCCAGGGCGGCGACGAGGGCGTCGCCGGCGCGGACATCGCAGGACTCGGCCAGCAGCAAGAGGCTGTAGAGCGCGTCCCCCAACTCGCCCGCCAACGCCGGGCGCGGACGGTACGGGCGCGTGCCGTAGCCGGTGGCGAGCAGGAGTTCCTTCGCCACCTCCCCCACTTCGGAGACCAAATCCAGGGCGTGGACGGCGGGCCCGTGACGCAACCCATGCCGGGCGGCGAAGTCGGCGGCCTGACGCTGCCAATCGTCGGGGGCAGGGGGCGGAGTCTTGAAGCCGCTGCCGGTCAGGACGACGACAGGCCGCTCGCCCAGGCGGTCGCGGAGGGCGTCCAGCGCGGCGACGGCCAGGGCGGAGGTCGGCTCGATGTACAGCCCGCGCCGGGCGAGGGTCTCCTGCGCCGCCAGCGTCGCCCGGTCATCGAGGGCCAGCAGCGCACCGTCGCTCTCCCGCACGGCGGCCAGCACCCGGTCGCCCCAGGGCGGGTTGCTGATGCGCACTCCTTCGGCGACGGTCTCCCCCTCGGCGACGGCGGCCACAGGGCGGCCCTGCTCCCAGGCTCGCACCAGCGGGGCGCAGGCGGTCGCCTGGACGCCGTAGAGACGCGGCAGACGCCCGATGAATCCCTGGGAGCGCAGTTCGGCGAAGCCCTTGTAGACTCCCAGGAGCAGCGTCCCGTGCCCTGCCGGAAGCAGCAGGTCGCTGGGGGCGCGGCGTCCCAGTTGCTCCCACAACTCGAAGGCGAGGGTTTTCATCCCCTGGACGTAGACCGGCGCGTAGACGTGGCTGGCGTAGGCGGCTCCCGCGGCGACGGCGGCCAACGCCGCCTCGGTCGCCGCGCTGCGCGGGCCGGGTATGGGGACGACCTCCGCACCGTAGGCCGCTATCTGCCGCCGTTTGACCGGGGAGGCGTGCGCCGGGACGTAGACTGTGGCCCGCAGTCCGGCCCGTCCGGCGTAGGCGGCCAGCGCGGCCCCGGCGTTGCCCGACGAGTCCTCCACCACGCGCTCCACGCCGGCCTCTTTGAGCACCGTCGTCAGCAACGACGCCCCCCGGTCCTTGAAAGAGCCGGTCGGATTGAGATGTTCCGCCTTGAAGTACAGCGGACGCCCGTCCCACCGGTCGGGGATGAGCGGCGTCTGCCCCTCGCCCAGCGTCACCGGAGCGACCTCCGGCGGCACGGGGAGCGCGGCCCGGTACCGCCAGATGGTGGCGGTGCTCCCGTCCAGGGAGGCCGGATCGAAAGGGGACAGCCCTTCTATCTCCAACGGGCCGCCGCAGTCGCAACGCCAGAGGAGCGGGTCGAAAGGGTAGCGACGGTCGCAGCGGACGCAACGCAGGTGCATACCGGCCTCCTACCGCTTTTTTTCAGACCGCAGTTCCCGGCTCAGCCGCCGTCGGAAGCGCACCAGGTCGCGGAAAGCCTTGAGAATGACCTTCGGGTTGGCCCCGGTCGCCTCGCCGGCGGTGCGCGGGAGGTGGGTCACGGGCACTTCGGCGATGCGGTAGCCACGGGCCTTCGCTCCGGCCAGGAACTCGGTGTCAATCATCGCGCCGTCGGATTCGATGTGGACGTGGTCGAGAATCTCGCGCCGGAACAGTTTGAAGCCGCAGTCAATGTCCCGGCAGAGGTAGCCAAAGAGCAGGCGTACCAGCGTGTTCCAGCCCAGGGCGTTCAGTTTGCGGATGAGAGGGTCGCGCCGCCGGGAGCGGTAGCCGGAGACGATGTCCGCCCCGTCCAGGCGGTCGAGGAGGAGCCTGATTTCGTTGAAGTCGAATTGCCCGTCGGCGGGGAAGAAGGCGATCAGGTCTTTGGAGGCGGCGGCGAACCCGGCCTTCAGCGCACCGCCGTACCCTCGGTTGGGGTAGTGCTCGACCAGGCGGAAGTTGGGGATGCGCTGCTCCAACTGACGCCCAATCTCGCCGGTGCGGTCCGCGCTGCCGTCGTTGACCAGGATGATTTCGTAGTCCAGCCCCAGGTCTTGGGCGACGGTGGAGACGTGTTCGACGGTGCGGGCGACGTTCTGCTCCTCGTTGTAGGCGGGCAAGACGATCGAGAGACTGTTCATAAGCGGGAGTCCTTTGTGAGATAGGCCGCCGCCAGCAACAGCAGGGCCGCGCCGACCAGGAACCAGTCGCCCAATGTCCCCCGACGGGCGGGCGTTCCGGCGGGGGACATTGGGCGACTGGTTCCTGGTCGGCGCGGCCCTGCTGT
>JALWUZ010000760.1 GCA_027079895.1 Anaerolineae bacterium | reverse complement strand
GCCCAGGATTCGGCCCAGAAAGAGCAGCCCCGGCCGCCCGACCGCTGACCCGTTCGGGGGACAGCCCGGAGACACCACAGGAGGTGCATCATGGGAAACGTGTACAAAATCGTGATTACCGGCCCCTTCAACGCCGGCAAGACAGAATTCGTCCGCACCATCTCGGAGATCCCCATCGTCTCCACCGAAAAACACATCACCGACAACCTGCGGGCGGTGAAAGAGGAGACCACCGTAGCGATGGACTACGGTCACGTCCGCATTGGAGACGACCTGCTCCACCTGTACGGCACGCCGGGACAGTCCCGCTTCGATTTCATGTGGGACATCCTGTCCAAAGAGATGGACTTTTTCGTCGTCCTGGTGGATAGTTGCGACCGCGAGAGCCTGATGCAAGGACGACAACTCCTCCGCCTGTTCCGGCGCAAGGGGAACGTGCCCTACCTGGTGGCGGCCAACAAACGGGACCTGGACTGCGCCCTCCCGATGGAGACCATCGCCAAAGCCCTGGGAGCGGACGAACAACTCACCCTCGTGCCCTGCACCGCCACGGACGCCGCGAGCGTGCAGCACGTCCTTGAGGAAGCGCGACAAATCCTCCGCCAACGAGAGGAGTAACAGACGATGAACCTCTGGCGTGAACTGCCGCCGGGGCCCGACTGGCCCCAAGTCATCTACGTCGTGGTCGAAATCCCCAAAAAATCGCGCAACAAGTACGAGTACGACGTAAACGGGGGCTTCGTCAAACTGGACCGCGTCCTGTTCTCCTCGCTCCATTACCCGGGGGATTACGGCTTCATCCCCCAGACGCTCCACGACGACGGCGACCCGCTGGACGTGCTGGTGATGACCAACGAGCCGACCTTCTCCGGCTGCGTCATCGAGGCCCGTCCGCTGGGCATCTTCCACCTGGTGGACAAAGGCCAGATTGACGACAAAATCCTGGCCGTCCCCCACACCGACCCGCTCTTCCACGGCTTCCACACCCTGGAGGATGTCCCGTCTCACTTCCTGGACGAGGTGAGCCACTTCTTCAACGTCTACAAAGACCTGGAAAGCAGCACCGCCGAGGGGAAAGGCTGGGACGGAGTAGAACGAGCCTACGTCGAGATTCGGCACGCAGTGGAGCAGTACCAGGCCAACCTCAAGAACCTTTTCGGCAGAACACCTTGACGTCATCCGCGCGGCCTGGGTGGACACCGGCGCACACGTTAAGACGACCGGAGGGGCCAGCGATGGGTGAAGGACAAGATACCGCACACAACGCACCTCGTTGCCGGGGGTACGTTGTCCTCTTCTCGATACTCGGCCTCGTCGTCGGCGGGATACTGGGGTATTTCGGCACCCGGCCGGCCACCTCCGTAGCCGTCGCCGTAGCCACCCCCTTGCCGACCTACACCCCGATGCCAACACCTACCGCCGCACTGCTGCGGATTCACGTCACCGGCGCGGTTCGCCACCCGGCGGTCTACCGTCTGCCGACGGGGAGCATCGTCCAGGACGCGCTGGACGCCGCCGGCGGCCCCACCGCCGACGCCGACACCGAACACATCAACCTGGCCGTCGAACTGCACGACCAGCAGCAAGTCTACATCCCCCGTCAGGGGGAGAACAACCCGCCGCCGGTGCTCTCCGGCGGCTCCGGGGCGGGGGAGAGCACCTCGTCGGCCCTGGTCAACATCAACACCGCCCCGGCGACGGAACTGGAGAGCCTGCCCCGCATTGGCCCGGCGACGGCCCAGAAAATCATCGCCTACCGCGAGGCCAACGGGCCTTTTCAAACCATCGAGGACATCCAGAACGTGCCCGGCATCGGCCCGGCCACCTTTGAGGGGTTCAAGGATATGATCACCGTGCGCTGACCTTCTTGACAGGTTGGGAAATCGTGCTATACTATACCCCAGTATAGTATAGTTAGGCAGCGGCATGTCATCCGAGCGAGGCATGCCGTGTTTACTGCCCGACGCGGCCTCACAGGCCCCCATCCAACTGGAAAAGGAGAGGTGCGCGGTGAAGTTAGCCGATACAGCCGCCAAAAACGACCTGTTGAGACGCCTGCGGCGGTTGGAGGGGCAGACGCGCGGTGTGGCGCGGATGATCGAAGAGGATCGGGACTGTCAGGAAATCCTCCAACAACTGGCCGCCGTCCGCTCCGCCGCTCACCAGGCGACCGTCGTCCTGGTGCGAGCCTACACCGCCGAATGCATGGTATCGGGCAGCCCCCCCGATGAGATTGCCAACGCGCTGGCAATCGCGTTATCCAGACTGGCGTGACGCACGCCAAATCAGACCAGAGGAGAAACAAGTAAATGGCATTGCTAAACCCTGACATCCAGAATCAAGTACGTGAACTTTTCGCCGACCTGGCCGGGCCGGTGCAGATCAAAATGTTCACCCAGGATTTCGAGTGTTCCTACTGCAAGGAAACCCGTCAGTTGGCCGAGGAAGTCGCCGCCCTGTCCGACCTGATCTCCATCGAGGTGTTCGACTTCGTCGCCGACAAGGATAAGGCGGACGAGTTGGGGATTGACAAGATCCCGGCCATCGCCATCATCGGTAAAGAGGACTACGGCGTCCGCTTCTACGGCATACCGTCGGGATACGAGTTCGCCTCCCTGCTCCACGCCATCAAGTGGGCCGCCTCCGGTCGGACGGAACTGAGCGCAGCGGGCATCAAGTTCCTGCAAGAACTCGACAAGCCGGTTCACATGCAGGTCTTCGTCACTCCGACCTGCCCCTACTGCCCCACCTCGGTGACGCTGGCCCACCAGATGGCGATCGTCAGCCCGATGGTACGGGCGGATATGATCGAGGCCCAGGAATTTCCTCACCTCTCGATGCGCTACCAGGTGATGGGAGTCCCGCGCACCGTCATCAACGACGTGGCCCACCTGGAGGGCGCGGCGCCGGAGCCGATGGTGCTGGACAAAATCCGCGAGGCACTCGCCAAGTCGTGACTCGCGCCCGCGACGTAACTCTTTCGAGGAGGTATCGGGCAGTGGCAAAGGACAGAAATCCGCGCAAGAAGAAGCCGAAGCAAAAGAGGGTGATCATCTTCACCACGCCGACGTGTAGTTTCTGCCGGGCCGCCAAAGCCTATTTCCGGCAGCGGGGCATCCGCTTCCGTGAGGTGGACGTGTCCAAAGACCCCGCTGCTGCCCGCGATATGGTGCGACGGAGCAAGCAGCAGGGCGTGCCGGTCATTGACATCGGCGGCAAAATCGTGGTCGGCTTCGACCGGCCCAAGATTGACAAACTCCTGGGGCTGTCGCCTCAAGGGTAAATCTCAAACTGAGGAGGTGTCCACATGAAAATCGAACCTTTGGGAGCACGAGTGCTGATTCGACCGCTGGAAGAGACCCAGACCATCGCCGGAGGCAAACTGGTTCTACCCGACACGGCCAAAGAGAAGCCGCAGCAGGGCATCATCGAGGCCATCGGGGACGAGGAGGAGATGACCACCGACTTGGCCGTCGGCGACCGGGTCGTCTTCCCCAAGTACACCGGCACCGAGATTCGCCTGGACGGAGTGGATTACCTGATTATGGACGAGTCCGACGTGCTGGTCAGGCTGCTGGCCGAGGACGGAGACGAGGAGTAATCCACATCCAATACCGACTTGGAGCACCTCCTGCGTCGTGACAACGGCGCAGGAGGCTCTTTTGGCTATGAGAGGTGGCTAATGCTGGACTTCAAACTGGCACCACAGGAAAGCGACGCTCACGAGAAGGCCGGTGAGCGGATTTACGACCTGATCGTCATCGGCGGCGGCCCGGCCGGGCTGACCGCCGCCATTTATGCCTGCCGGGCCCGCCTGGATACGCTGGTGCTCGCCGGCGCACTCCCCGGCGGCCAGCCGGCGAACACCGATATGGTGGAAAACTATCCCGGCTTCCCCCAGGGAGTCACCGGGGCGGACCTGGCCCAGTTGTTCCAGGATCAGGCGGAGCGGTTCGGCGCCCGCATCGAGTTGGACAACGTGATGAGCGTGGACTTCTCCTCCCGCCCCTTCTCCGTCAGCACCTACGGCGTGACGTACAAGGGACGAACGGTCATCGTCGCCACCGGCGCCAACCCGCGCCGTCTGGGCGTGCCGGGGGAGGATAAGTTCTACGGACGGGGCGTCTCCGCCTGCGCCACCTGCGACGGCTTCTTCTACCAGGATCGAACCGTCGTCGTGGTCGGCGGCGGCGACAGTGCCATCGCCGAGGGCCTCTTCCTCACCAAGTTCGCCCGCGAGGTGATCGTCATCCACCGGCGGGACGAACTGCGGGCGACCAAGATCTTCCAGGAACAGGCCTTCGCCAATCCCAAGATGCGCTTCGTGTGGGATACCGTCGTGGAGGAGATTCTGGGCGACGAGACCGTCACCGGCGTGCGCGTGCGCAACGTCAAGACCGGCGCGGAGTCGGTCATCGAGACCGATGGAGTGTTCATCTACGTGGGGATGGAGCCGGCGACGGAGATCTTCGCCGGGCAGTTGGAACTGAACGAGCAGGGATACGTCATCGCCGACCGCCGCCAACGGACGAACATTCCGGGCGTCTTCGCCGCCGGAGACGTGCAGGACCCGTACTACCGCCAGATTGTGATCGCCGCCGGGACCGGGGCCGTCGCCGCGATGGAGGTCGAAAAGTTCCTGGCCGAGCAGGAGTAACCGCCGATGCTGGATCACCCTCTCCCCTCCAAAATCCCGCGCGTGGACGAGAGCAAGTGCAAAGCCTGTCGGAAGTGCATCGCCCGGAAAGCCTGCAAAGTGAAGGCGATCGTCGCCATTGACCCCGGCGAACCGCCCTTCGTGGACGGCAGCATGTGTTACGGCTGCCTGGCGTGCGTCCCGGCGTGTCCTTTCGGCGCAATTGTGGTAGAATGATGGACGCTCCCACACCACCGGACGCCGCCGACCCGGAGGCCCAACTGGCCGCCGTGGTCGCCGCGCTGACGCAGGAAGTGGCCCGGTTGCAGAAGTGGCCTCCCATCTACGGCGACCTGCGTCGGCTCCTGTGGCGCAGTCTGCTCCAGGGCATCGCCAACGGGCTCGGTCAGGCCATCGGCGCGACGGTGGTCGTGGCGGCGTTGGTCTGGCTGCTGGACAGGTTGGAGATCGTGCCCGTCCTGGGGGTCTGGATCGCCCGCCTGCTGGAAGCCATCCAGCGGGCGCAGGGCGGGCTCTAACTCCTATGCCCGGCGAGTAGCGCGGAAAGAAAGGAGCGGGAAATGTTGAGTCGTCACTATCAGGATGTCGCCGCCGAACCGGTCGGCGACGACAAGTCCATCCGCTGGGTGATTGGGAAGCCGGAGGGGGCGCCCAACTTCGCCATGCGGGTGATCGAGTTCCAACCCGGCGCGGTCTTCGCCACCCACCACCACCCCTACGAGCACGAGATTTTCGTCCTGGAAGGGGAGGGGGTGGCTTACGGCCCCGCCGGCGAGGTCGCTATGCGGCCCGGCGTCGCCCTCTACATCCCTCCCGACGAGCCGCACGGCTACCGCAACACCGGGGAGGGAGCGTTGAGGTTCATCTGCGTTATCCCGCACCAGGAAAGCGGGGGGTAAGGAGCAAGGGATGAGCGTAACAGCACAAGTGACCTGGATCGGCCCCGGCCTGCGGTTGGTAGGAGAGGCGAAGGACCGCCCGGCCATCGTCATAGACCACGTCCTGCCCGGCGAAGAGGGAGCCGAAAGCGGCCCCCGCCCGATGGACCTGATTCTCATCGGGCTGGCCGGCTGCACCTCGATGGACGTGGTCTCCATCCTCAAGAAGAAGCGGCAGCCCTTCACCGGCTTGCGCGTGGTGGCGACGGCGGAACGAGCCCCCACCCATCCCAAAGTGTACACCAAAATCCACCTGGAGTTCATCGTCACCGGAAAAGGAGTAGACCCCAAGGCGGTGGCCCGCTCCATCGAACTCTCTCAGACCAAATACTGCCCCGCCTCGGCGATGCTGAGCCATTCGGTGGAACTGACCACCTCATTCCGCATTGAGGAGGGGGAAGAATGAGCCAGACGGACATCCTCGAGCGAATCGCCGATTTGGAAAGACGGATCGCCGACCTCCAGGCCCGTCTCCCCAAACACTCCGTGCCGACCTCGATGCTGGTCGAACTGGACGAGTTGGAGGACGAGTTGGAGACACTGAAGGCCCAGGCCCGCGACCTGGGGCTGATGGAGTAGCCGCGATGACCATTGCCGCCTTCGAGGGGAAAAAGCCCCGCATTGGGGAACACACCTACATCCACCCTTCGGCGGATGTCTTCGGCGATGTCACCATCGGCACGGGCTGCTGGATCGGCCCCGGCGCACGGATTCGCGGCGACTACGGCACCATCGTACTCGGCGACTATTGCAGCGTCGAGGACAACTGCGTCATCCACGCCCGCCCCGGCGAGCAGACCACCATCGGCAACTGGGTGACGATCGGGCACGGCGCGGTCATCCACAACGTGAAGATGCTCCACGACTACGCCATCATCGGCATGGGCGCCGTCGTCTCCGACTGGGCCGAGGTCGGCGAGTGGGCCGTCGTCGGCGAAGGAGCCGTCGTCCGCCAGGGGCAGCAGATCCCCGACGGCCACATCGCCGTCGGCGTCCCGGCCAAAGTGCTGGACAAAACGGTGAGCGCGGAGTACCGGGCCCAGTGGACGCACTTCAAAGAGACCTACGTTGACCTCGCCCGCCGGTATCCCCAGGGCTGGGTGCCGTTGGAGGAGGAATGATGCGGCTCGGCGCCCACGAGTCCATCGGCGGGGGGCTGCACCGCGCCTTCGACCGGGGGCAGGAGGTCGGCTGTGACGCGCTCCAGATCTTCGTCAAATCCAACCGCTCCTGGGCCGTCAAGCCGCTGACCGCGAAGGACATCGCCCTCTTCAAGGCACGGCAGGAGGAGACCGGTATCCATCCGGTGGTGGCCCACACCTCCTACCTGCTCAACCTGGGCACGCCGGACGAAACGCTGTGGCGCCGGTCGGTGGACACCCTCATCATCGAACTGGAACGGTGCGAGGCCCTGGACATCCCCTACCTGGTGCTGCACCCCGGCTCTCACGTCGGCAGCGGCGAGGAGGCCGGCCTGCTGCGGGTAGCGCAGGGTCTGGGAGAGGTTCACGCCGCCACCACCGGCTACCGCGCCCAAATCCTGCTGGAAACCACCGCCGGACAAGGGACCAACCTGGGCTACCGGTTCGAGCACCTGGCCTGGCTGCTCGCACACGCGCCGGAGGGGGAGCGCCTGGGAATCTGTCTGGACACCTGCCACGTCTTCGCCGCCGGATACGAACTGCGCACGCCGGAAGGGTACGCCGAGACGCTGACCGCCTTCGACGACCTCATCGGCCTGGAACGGCTCAAAGCGGTGCATCTGAACGACAGCAAAGGGCCTTTCGGCAGCCGCAAAGACCGACACGCCCACATCGGACAGGGGCACATCGGGCTGGAAGGGTTCCGGCTGCTGCTGAACGATTCCCGCCTGGACGGACTGCCCGGCCTGCTGGAGACCCCCAAGTCGAAAGACCTGCACGAGGACAAGGAAAACCTGGCCGTGCTGCGCTCGCTGTGTATGAGCGACTGAGCGCACCGTTCTCTCACCGCCATGTCCATCCTGACCGCCAGCCAACTCGCCCGGGCCTACGGCGCCCAGGACGTTTTCGCCGGAGTCACGCTCAACATCCATCACGGAGACAAAATCGCTCTCGTCGGGGCCAACGGCTCCGGCAAGACCACCTTGCTCCGGCTGCTGGCCGGGTTGGATGAGCCTTCCGCCGGGGAGATCCACCGCGCCAAAGACCTGTCCATCGCCTACCTGCCGCAGCAGGCCGACTTCTCCTCCGCCGGGACGCTCTGGGAGGCGATGGAGGCCGTCTTCGCCGACCTGCTGACCCTCTCCTCCGACCTGCGGCGACTGGAAGCGGAGATGGCCGCCTCCGCCGACGAGGAGACCATCCGCCGGTACGGGCAGGCGTTGGAAGCGTTCGAACTGGCCGGAGGCTACCGGTACGAGCAGCACATCGAGCAAGTCCTGACCGGCTTGGGGTTCGCCGAGGCCGACTTCCACCGCCCGCTGGCCCAACTCAGCGGCGGACAGCGCACCCGAGGCCTCCTGGCCCGTCTCCTGCTGGAAGAGCCGCAGTTACTGCTCCTGGACGAGCCGACCAATCACCTGGACATCGCCGGAATCGAGTGGCTGGAGGAGTACCTGAAGGCGTGGCCCGGCGCAGTCGTCGTCGTCGCCCACGACCGCGCCTTCCTCGACGCCGTCGTCGAGCGGGTGTGGGAGTTGGACCGCGGCCACCTGAGACGGTATCGCGGCAACTACACCGCCTACACCGTCCAACGGGCGGAACGTCTCGCCCGCCAGCGGGCGGAGTATGAGCGGCAGCAGGAGTTCATCGCCCGCACCGAGGAGTTCATCCGGCGCAACCTGGCCGGGCAGCGCACCAAAGAGGCTCAGGGGCGGCGGAAGCGGCTGGAACGACTGGCCCGCGTCGCCCGCCCCCAGACCGACCTCATCGCCCCCCGGCTTGCTCTGGGGGATGCGGCCCGCAGCGACGACCTGGTGCTGGGTCTCTACGACCTCGCCGTCGGCTACGAGCCGGCCCGCCCGCTCTTCACCGCCGACGAGTTCGAGTTGCGGCGCGGGGAGCGCGTCGCCCTCGTCGGGCCCAACGGTTCCGGCAAGACCACGCTGGTGCGCACGCTCTTGGGGGAGATTCCGCCGCTGAGCGGCCGGGTGCGCGTCGGGGCCAACGTCCACCTGGGGCACTTCGCCCAGGGGCACGCCGACCTCGACCTGTCCCTGACGGTGCTCGACACCATCCTGGCGGCGAGCGACCTGACGATCGGCGCGGCGCGGAACTTTCTGAGCCGCTACCGCTTCTTCGGCGACGACGTGTTCAAGCGCGTCGGCGACCTCTCCGGCGGCGAACAGGCCCGCGTCGCCCTGGCCCTCCTCGCCCTCCGGGGGGCGAACGTCCTGCTCCTGGACGAGCCGACCAATCACCTGGACATCCCCTCCCAGGAGGCGTTGCAGTCCGCGCTGACGGATTTCGGCGGCACGCTGTTGCTCGTCACCCACGACCGGTACCTGATTCGCCGCCTGGCGACGGCGGTCTGGGCCATTGACCGCGAGACCGGTCGGCTGCGGGCCTTCGAGGAGGGATACGCGGAATATCGGCAGTGGGAGGCCGAGCGGCGACAGTCCCGCCGCGCCGGCCGTCACCGCCCGCCGACGGCCCGCCAGTTGGAACGCGAAGCCCGGCGTCAACGCCGCCGTGCGGAGCGGGAGGCCGAGCGGCGGGCGCAGCGACAGGCGGAGTTGGAGGCCCAGATCCGCCATCTGGAAGCCCGGCAGCGGGAACTGGAGACCCGGTTGGCACTCGCCAGCCGGCGGCAGGAGGTGGAGCGGGTGCGCCGACTGGGGGACGAGTACTCCGCGTTGGAGGCGGAGTTGGACGCCCTGCTCCTGGCCTGGACGGAGTTGGGGTAAGGGGGTGCGCGGGATGAGGGACTTATGGCGCACGCCCGACGCCCCCGAAGACGGGCCGGTCGTCATCGGGCTGACGGGCAACATCGCCACCGGCAAATCCACCGTCGCCGGGATGCTGGCCGACCTGGGGGCGGCGACTCTCGACGCCGACGCCGTGGCTCATCGGGTGATGCGGGCCAGGACGGACGTCCACGCCGCCATCCGCGCCGCCTTCGGAGACGACATCCTGGCCCCCGACGGGGAGATAGACCGTCGGCGGCTGGGCGCGATCGTCTTCGGCGACCCTGACGCCCTGGCCCGCCTGGAAGCCATCGTCCATCCGGCGGTGCTGGCCGCGACCGCCCGCTTCATCGCCGCGAGCGACGCCCCCGTCGTGGTGCTGGAGGCCATCAAACTGATCGAATCCGGCATGGCCGCCGGCTGCGCCTCCCTGTGGGTGACGACCTGCCCGCCGGAGCAGCAGATTCATCGCCTGATGAGCGGGCGCGGCCTGACCCGTGCCGAGGCGGAGCAGCGGGTGTGGGCGCAGCCTCCCCAGGAGGAGAAGATCGCCCGCGCCGACGTGGTCATTGACACCTCCGGCACCCTGGCCCAGACGCGGGAGCAAGTCCGCGCGGCCTACGCCGCCCTGCGCGGCAGAAGATAGACAGAGCCCTGCCTCCGGCGGCGGACGAACCCCGCCGCGTTCGGCGGCGGCGGACGAATCTCGCCGCCTGGGGTACGGCCCTGCGTTCGGCGGCGGACGAACCCAGCCGCGTTCGGCGGCGGATGAATCTCGCCGCCTGGGGGTACAGCCCTGCGTCCGGCGGCGGATGAATCTCGCCGTTTGGGGGTACGGCCTTGCGTCCGGCGGCGGATGAATCTCGCCGCCTGGGGTACGGCCTTGCGTCCGGCGGCGGACGAACC
>JALWUZ010000759.1 GCA_027079895.1 Anaerolineae bacterium | reverse complement strand
GGGGGTGTCGAGGGGCGGGGTGACGCGGTCTTCCGGCCTGAGCGTGAGGCCGCTGTCCAGCAGGAAGGCGGCGACGGTGCGCTGATGGGTGCGCAGGTGGCGCGTGTGACCGTCCACGGTCAGCGTGACCGGGGTAGCGGTCAGCCAGTACCCCAGCAGCAACGCGCCGCCGATGAGTATCAGCACCAGGGAGAGTAATTCGCGTGAGGTGCGCTGCCCGATGGTCATAGCACTGAATCAAAAAGGTCGTGCACCCTTCTCCGAATCGTCTCACCCGCCTTGTCGTGGGCGACCGGCTCCGACCAGGCACCCCTGCGGCGCCCAAGAGGGGCCCCTTACCGTTGCTTCCTCCCGGACCTGGCGGGGTTCGGGGGCTCTTGCCGCGCAGGACCCGGTCTTCAACGCCGTCAACTCACGACAGTATCGAGTGAAACGACCCTCGGAAGGGAGTTCGACCCCGCTATGGCGGATTGCGGGTTACAGGGCACCGCCAGCTCCCCGTCTAGCACGACCGGCGGCATGGTACATCAGGGAAGGGGATTTGTCAACCTGGCGCATTCACTCAAAAACCGTTCGTTCGGGCCACCACACACTCGCACATTCTGGACTTGACAATGCCCCCGGATGAGGTAAAGTTAGGCCCGCTATGCCAGACGCTACGGAGACCACCGACGCGAAACTGAGAACGCTCCTCGAACACCTGGCCTCCGGCGCCAGACAGGCCGCCCAGGCCGACGCGGCCCGCGTCCGGTTCTCGGACGCCGACGCGACCCTCACGGCCTCGTCCGGCCCGGAGGGGGACTACCCCTTCAGCGCGAGATTCCCGCTGGCCTACGACGGGCGGGAGGTCGGCGACCTCGCCGTGTACCGCTCCGCCGGCGACTTCGACGACGCCGACCGCGCCCGCCTCGTCCCGCTGGCGGAGATGGGGGCGGCGGCCATCATCTCCCAACGCGACCAGGCCGCCCTGGAACAGGCCGCGGCCGACAAAGCCCGCTTCATCCACATCGCCACTCACGAACTGCGCTCCCCCGTCGCCGTGGCCCAATCGCTGGTGCGGGGCGTTCTCAAGGGGTACGCCGGGCCGCTGAGCGACAAGCAGCAGGAGATCTTCCGGCGCATCAGCCGCCGCCTCGACCTCCTCGAAAACCTGGTCAACGACCTGCTCGACCTGGCCGCCGGGCAGGCGTCCGGTGCGGAGGAGGTGGAACCGGTGCTGCTCAACGCCTCCGTAGGCCGGGCGGTGCTCCTCCTGCAACCCCGCGCCGACGAGAAGGGGGTCACGCTGACGCTGCGCCCCTGGCGGGAGCAACTGGCGGTGATGGGCACGGATGACGGGCTCGACCGCATCTTCGTCAACCTGATCGGCAACGCCGTCAAGTACACCCCCTCCGGCGGCCGCGTGACCGTCGTCGTGCAGCCGGAAGGGGACTCCGTGCGGGTCACGGTGTCCGACACCGGCATCGGCATCCCGGCGGACGCGCTCCCCCACCTGTTCGAGGAGTTCTACCGCGCCCCCAACGCCAAAGCCTCGGAGGAAGTCGGAACCGGCCTCGGCCTGGCAATTGTCAAAGACCTGGTTCAGCGGTACAATGGACAAATCACAGTCGCCAGCGTGGAGGGAGAGGGCACCACCTTCACCGTCACGTTCCCCCTGGTGAGACTGCGATGAAACTATCGGTCATCATCTGCGCCTACAACGAACGCCGCACGATCGCCGAAGCCATCCGGCAGGCCTCCCAGGTGGATTTGGGGGACGGGTGGGAGAAAGAGGTCATCGTCGTGGACAACTTCTCCACCGACGGCACCCGCGAACTGCTCCAGACGGTGGACGAGCCCAACGTGCGGGTCATCCTCCACCCGCGCAACCTGGGGAAGAGCGCGTCGGTGCTGACCGGCATCCGGGAGGCCACCGGCGACTACTTCGCCATCTTCGACGCCGACCTGGAATACGAGGCGGAGGACCTGGCGCGGATGGCCGCCGCCGTTGTCCCCGGCGAGACCGTCGCCGTCTTCGGTTCGCGCACGCTGGGAGGCCGCCGCATCTACAAATACGCCCAGAACTACTGGGGCGTCTACCTCCTGACCCACGTCACCAACCTGCTCTACGGCAGCCGCCTGACCGACATCGCCGCCGGCCCCAAACTGGCCCGCGTGGACGTGGTGCGCAGCCTGGGGCTCAAGCCGCACGACTTCGACCTGGACTTCGAACTGCCCTGCAAACTGCTCCGGCGGGGATACGAGATCGTCGAGGTGCCCATCGCCTATCACCCCCGCACCGCCGAGGAGGGGAAAGGGCTGGTGGGCTGGAAGGCGTTTCGCACCGGGTTCCGCGCCCTGTGGATCATCATCAGGACACGTTTGGAGAGGTAACTTATGAACATCATCGTCACCGGCTCGATTGCCTACGATTACTTGATGACCTTCCCCGGTCGCTTCGTCGAACACATCCTCCCCGACCAACTGGAACACATCTCCCTCAGTTTTCTGGTGGACGAGATGCGCCGCCAGCAGGGGGGCTGCGCCGCCAACATCGCCTACAACCTGGCCCTCCTGGGCGAGCGTCCCCGGCTGATGGGCACCGTCGGGCAGGACTTCGGCGAGTACCGCGCCTGGCTGGAAGCGCGGGGCGTGGATACCTCCCTGACCCGCGCCGTGCCCGACCTGTTCACCGCCTCCTTCTTCGTCAACACCGACCTCGACGGCAACCAGATCGCCAGTTTCTACACCGGGGCGATGGCCCGCGCCCGCGATCTCTCCTTCCACGACATTGACACCGCCGACGTGGAGATGGTCACCGTCTCTCCCAACGACCCCCAGGCGATGGTGAAGTACCCCGCCGAGTGCCGGGAACTGGGGATTCCCTACCTCTACGACCCCAGCCAGCAGATCGTCCGTCTTTCCGGCGACGACCTGCGGGCCGGGATCGCGGGATGCGACCTGCTGGTGGTCAACGAGTACGAGTTCGAGATGTTGCAGGAGCGCACCGGACTCGACGCGGAGCAACTGCGGGCTGCGCCGACGAGGGCCTGCATCGTCACGCGGGGCGCGGAGGGGGCCCACATCTGGGCGGAGGGGACGCTGCACGAAATCCCCATCGTCCCGCCCCGCCGCCTGGACGACCCCACCGGCGTAGGGGACGCCTTCCGGGC
>JALWUZ010000758.1 GCA_027079895.1 Anaerolineae bacterium | reverse complement strand
CCATCAGACCGTAATCCCCCCACCTGCCACCTGCCCACCTGCCACCTGCAAACCTGCCCACTTGCCACTTGCAAACTTGCCTACTTGCCACCTGCAAACTTGCTCACCTGCTCCTCCGCACCCCTCCCCGGTAAGCCGGCGCCAGAATCACGAACGGCACACACCGGCTCACGTCCAACATCCGGGTCGCCAGGCGAGGATCCAACTCCTCCAACGGAGTGGCGGTAGTGATGACCGTCGGCAAGCGGGCGTTGTAGCGGTAGTCGAAAATCTGGTACAACTTCTCCCGCGCCCAGGGGGTGGCCGACTCGGTGCCCAGGTCGTCGAGGATGAGGAGCGGGGCCTTGCGCACCTCCTCGAACCGCTGGTCGAACGTGACCGCGCTCTGGGGGTTGAAAGTGGCCCGCAGGTGGTCGAGGAGGTCGGGGACGACGACGAAGAGGGCCGGATGTCCCTGGGACACGCGGTAGTTGGCGATGGCGGCGGCCAGGTGAGTCTTGCCGCAGCCGTAGGTGCCGGCGAAGACCAGCCAATCACGGGGGTCGGCGGCGAAACGGCGGGCGGTGTCGAGGGCCCGGCGCAGATTCTCCTCCACGTCGGGCGGCAGTTCCCCCCGCCGCAGGTCGAAAGTCTCGAAAGTCTGGTCGGCGTGGAGGCGCAGACTGCTCAGTTCCGATTGCTCCTGGGAGACTCCGGCCTGGCGGTAGTCGGGGGCGGTGATGGAGATGATGCGGGTGAGGTCGGGGTCCACCAGGCGGGAGCGCAGCCGCAGGGGAATCTCCTCCAACTCTCGGTTGGTGGTGATGACGGTCGGCAGGCGGGCGTTGTAGCGGTAGTTGAAGATCTGGAACAGTTTCTCCTGCGCCCAGGAAGTCTCGCTTTCGGTGCCCAGGTCGTCGAGGATGAGGAGCGGGGCGGTGCGCACCTCCTGGAAACGGGCGTCGTAGCCGGTGGGGCTGGTCGGGGAGAAGGCGGCCCGCAGATAGTCGAGGAGGTCGGGCACGGTGATGAAGAGCACCGGCAGGCCGCGCTCGATGCAGTCGTTGGCGATGGCGGCGGCCAGGTGGGTTTTGCCGCAGCCGTAGCCCCCTTTCAGGATCAGCCAGCCCTCCGGTTGGGAGGCGAAACTGCGGGCCTCGTCGTAGGCCCAGCGGAGATTGGCCTGCTTCTCCGGCGGGAGGCCGCGCCCTTCGGGGAGGAAGGTGTCGAAGGTCATGTGGGAGAGGGTGTCCAGTGAGCCGAGCGTCCGCAGGGCGGAGGCCCGCCGCCGCGCCAATTCGGTCAACTGGCAGGTGCAGGGCACCAGTTTGCCGAAATCGGGGTGGCCGACGGGGACATCGGCCCGCAGGTAGCCCAGTCCCTTGCAGAGCGGGCAGACTTCCCCCGGCTCCTCAGTGCTTGAGGTAGGGGCCGTACTCCCCGGTGAGATATTTTCCCCAATCCGTCTCGCCACTTCTCCGATGGACTGCATCCTCTTTCCCCTCGGTGCGCCAGCGTTCCAGGATGGCGCGGATGTATTTCCAACTGCGTTTGTTCAGGGCGACTGCGGCGCGGAAGGCTTCCTCGATCCAGGCGGCGGGATAGGTCTGCTCCGCCTCGCGCAGTTCGTCGGCGATGAGCGGGGTCAGCAGGCCGATGTTCTCCTCGTACAGACTGAAGATGTCGGGCCGGGCGACGGAGCGGAGGTCGTCGGGCCACTCCCCCCGCTCGATGGCGGCGACGGCCCTCCGCCCGCGCGGGGTGTTGGCGAAGTAAAGGGTGTCCCGCGTGCCGTCCTGCTCGGTCGTCACCGCCAGGAGCGTCCCCCGCTCGACGGCGCGGGTCAGGGCCGCCCGCAGCGCGGCGTGGGGGTCGTCGCCCAGGCCGGAGAGGAGGACGGCGTCCTGGGCCAAATCCTCGTAACGGAGATAGCGCACCGCGCCCCGCCGACGCCCCAGTCGCCAGAGGACGTGGAGGGTGAGTTTGAGTTCGGCCAAGTCGTCCACGATGGGGAGCAGGTCGCTGAAGACTTGCTCCGGCAGGGAGACGAACCGTACTTTGCCCTCCGGGAAGCCGCTGAACAGACGCATTTCTGACTCCGGCCAGAGTATACAGCGAAAGTCGGGGGATGGCAACCGCCCGCTCCTATGCAGAGCGTGGGAGCGAGGGGGGATGCAGAGCGTGGGAGCGACCCCAGGCGGCGGATTCATCCGCTGCCGAATGGCGGACTATCCGCTGCCGGATAACGGATCTATCCGCCGCCGCGCCTCAATCCCCCCGCAGCACCAGCGGCAGGTAGACGGCCCAGACGGGCTGGACGGTCGTCGTCAGGACGGCGGAGGCGGAGGCGGGCAGCGTGCGCGGGTCGGCGAGGGCCAATGCCGTGACCGTGACCACGTCCCGCGCGTCCGCCGTCACCGTCGGCGGGATCGTCACCAGGACGCCGACGGGGAAGCCGCTCCCCGGCAGGATGAGCGTCCCCGGCGACGGCGAGATGATCTCCGTCGGCCAGAGGTGCGCCCCCAGGGTCAAGCTGACGGGGGTACTGAGCGTCCCGCCGGGGGCGGTGCTCGTCACCCACAGGTCGTAGCGCACCGTCCCCCCCGGCGGCCCGGCCTGGGACGCGGCGGGCGGCGTCAGGAGCAGGCGGTAGTCCCCCACCGACAGCGTTCGGCTGACGGTGGCGGAGAAGCAGTCGTTGGCGACGGTCAGCGTCACCGTGTACCGCCCCGCCTGGCCGTAGACGTGGACCGGCGCGGGCTGGGTGGAGGTGTAGCCATCGCCGAAGTCCCAGCGATAGGTCGTCCCGTTCCGGCTGCGGTCGGTGAACGTGACCGGCCAGCGGGCCAGCAGCGGCGCGGAGACGGCGAAGTCGGCGGTGACGCCGGCGGCCTGCACGGTGACGGTCACGGGCGGGCCGAAGGTCGTCGTCGGCCATTCCGCCGCCCGGACGCCGTAGGTGTCGTTGACGAGCGCGGTGCCGGAGGGAACGCAGGTGACGGTGACGCCGTAGGTCAGGGTGAGCGTCCCGCCGTCGGCGATGGTGAGGTCGTCCCAAACAACGACGACCCCGGCGGGTGCGGACGAGCCGGGCGCGGACGGGCCGTCCGCGTTCCCAGGGTGCGCGGATGTCTCATCCGCACCCCCGGCCCAGGCGAAAATGGTGTACGGGGGGA
>JALWUZ010000757.1 GCA_027079895.1 Anaerolineae bacterium | reverse complement strand
GCGTATTCCAGCGGCTCGATGGTGAGTTCTTTGAGCGGGAGGGGGGAGGCGTCGCCGAAGAGTTGCCGGGCCATGCGGTTCTCCGGGTCTACGGCCTCGGCGTGCCGGAAGTGGGTCTGGCTGCCCTCCCGACCACTGTCGGCCCAGATGACGCCCAGAATCAGGTTGGCCTTGAGGCAGTAGGGGTACTCGTCGAGGATCTGCTGGCAGGTCTCGGAGGCTTCCAACCGCCGGCCGTTGCGCCAGAGGGCCTCCGCCAGGGCGACGGCCAGGTCTACTCGATCTGGCTCGTCGGCCAGGAGGTCGCGGAGTTCGGCGATGGCGCGGGAGAGGAGGTTGCCGCGCAGGTAGAGCCGGGCCAGCGCGCCGGGGGTGAGTTGGACGCGGCGCGGCTCGACGCCGTCGCGCCGTCCGTACAGGTGGCGCAGTTCCTCCTCAACGGCCTCGTTGTCGGGCGCGAGTTCAAAGGCCCGTTCCAGGCAGAAAATGGCCGCGTCGAGGTCGTCGTTGTGCTCGTGAACCTCCCCCATCCCCACCCAGGCGGCCAAATCCTCCGGGTCGCCGGCCAGCACGCGCCGGAACATGTCGGCGGCGTATTCGTACTGTCCGGCTTCCAGCATGGCCTCGCCCAGCAGACGGTAGGTGGCCAGGTGTTTGGGGTACCGTTCCAGGATGTGTCTCCCGTGAGAGACGGCCTCGTCGTAATGCCCCTGTTCGATCAGGTCTGAGATCTGTTCGAGGTATTCGCTGAGAGGAATCTCGGCCATTGTTCTCCCTTCGAGTTGCTGAGGAGGTGTCGGACGCTCGCGGCTGAATTATGCAACGTGTCGGGTAAAAAGTCAACTTTCACCGGCCACGATGCGCTCCGGGTGGGTGTAGACGCGGAAACTGCGCCGGCGGGTGTAGCCGATCAGGGTGATGTGCCATTCCTGCGCGAGACGGACTGCCAGCGAGGTAGGCGAGGTGCGGGAGATGGCGATGGGGACTTCCATGCGGGCGATTTTGCTCACCATCTCGGAACTGATGCGCCCGGTGGTCAGGAGGACGCGGTCGCGCATGTCGTCCCCCGCCCGCAGGCAGAGGCCTGCCAGTTTGTCGAGGGCGTTGTGCCGCCCCACGTCCTCGACGACGTGGAGCAGCCGCTCGCCGGCGGTCAGGGCGGCGGTGTGGATGCCGCCGGAGCGGTGGTAGATTTTCGCCGACCGCGCCAGTTCCTCCATCAACCGCGTCACCAGGGCGGGGGCGAGGCGCAGGGTGGAGTGGACGCGGTGTTGGGTCTGGGCGACGTCGGCGAAGGTGGTGCCGCCGGTGCAGCCGGAGGTGATGGTTCTCAGACGGGGCGGCTCGATGTCGTGTGTGAGCCACACGTCTACGCACTGACCGCCGCCGCACAGTTCCAGCACTTTCACGTCGGCGAGGGACTCGACGAGGTGTTCGTTGAACAGGAAGCCGAGGGCCAGTTCCTCCTGCTGGACAGGGGTACACATCAGGCTGACGAGCGGTTGCCCGTTCACGTGGAGGGTGAGGATCGCCTCCTCCGGCACGACGCCGCGCACGGAACGGCTCTCGTCGCCGAAGTAGCCGGTGTAGGTGATGGGATGGGCGCCCGCGTCGTTCATCGTCACTCTCTGCCCAGGAGTTGACGGGCTCGCGCGGCCACGGCCTCGGCGGTGAAGCCGAATTTCTCCATCAGCACTTTGTAGGGGGCGGACGCGCCGAAGCGGTCGAGTCCCAGCACCGCGCCGGCGGAGCCGACGTATTTCTCCCAGCCCTGGGTCGCCCCGGCCTCGATCGCCAGGCGGGCCGTCACCAGCGGCGGGAGCACTTTGTCGCGGTACTCCTGCGGCTGGGCGTCGAAGAGTTCCCAACTGGGCATGCTGACTACCCGCACGCCGATCCCCTGCCCGGCGAGGATGTCCCGCGCGGCCAGGGCCAGGTGAACTTCGGAGCCGCTGGCGACGAGCAGGAGGTCGGGGACGCCGGAACTGTCGGCCAGGATGTAGGCCCCGCGGGCGACGGTGTCCTGGTAGGGGCGGCGGGTCTCGAAGAGGATGGGGAGTTTCTGGCGGGTGAGGACGAGGGCGGTCGGGCCGGTGGTGCGTTCCAGGGCGACCCGCCAGGCGGCGGCGGTCTCGTTGGCGTCGGCGGGGCGGATGACGGTCAGGTTGGGGATGGCCCGCAGGGCGGCCAGGTGTTCGATGGGCTGATGGGTGGGGCCGTCCTCGCCGATCCAGACCGAGTCGTGGGTCCAGACGTAGATGACGGGGAGGTGCATCATCGCCGCCAGGCGGACGGCGGGGCGCATGTAGTCGGAGAAGACGAGGAAGGTCGCGCCGTAGGGCCGCAGTTCGCCGTGCAGGGCCAGGCCGTTGATGGCCGCGCCCATCCCGTGCTCTCGGACGCCGAAGCGGAGGTTGCGCCCGGCGGGAGTCTCGCGCTGAAAGTCGGGGAAGGCGGCCAGGTAGGTGTTGTTGGACGGGGCCAGGTCGGCGGAGCCGCCGATGAGGGTCGGCAGGGCGGGGGCGATGGCGTTGAGCACTTTGCCGGAGGCCTTGCGGGTCGCCAGGGGGCCGTCGGCGGCGGTGAAGGTGGGGAGGGCGTCAGCCCAGCCGGACGGCAGTTCCCCGGCCCAGAGGGTCTCCAGGAGGGCGGCCTCGTCGGGGTAGGACTGCTTGTAACGCTCGAAAGTCTCCCGCCAGCGGGCCTCCGCCGCCGCGCCCTGTTCGACGGCCTGCCGGAAGACGGCCAGGGCCTCGTCGGGGATGAGGAAGTGGGCGTCGGGAGGCCAGCCCAACGCTTCTTTGGTGAGGCGGACTTCCTCCTCGCCGAGGGGTGCGCCGTGGGCCCCGGCGGTGTCCTGTTTGTGGGGGCTGCCGTAGGCGATGTGGGTGTGGCAGACGATGAGGGAGGGGCAGGCGGTCTCCTCCTGGGCGGCGCGGAGGGCCGCTGCGATGGCTTCCAGGTCGTATCCGTCCACTTCCTGGACGTGCCAGTGGTAGGCGCGGAAGCGGGCCGGAACGTCCTCGGTGAAGGCCAGGTCGGTTGTCCCTTCGATGGAGATCTGGTTGTCGTCGTAGAGGTAGATCAGTTTCCCCAGGCCCAGGTGCCCGGCGAGGCTGGCCGCCTCGTGGCTGATCCCCTCCATCAGGTCGCCGTCGGAGACGATGGCG
>JALWUZ010000756.1 GCA_027079895.1 Anaerolineae bacterium | reverse complement strand
GTTGGTGGACGAGGTGCCGGAGGGGTATTACGTGGATTTCACCACTTTGGCCGCCGACTACGGCTGGGAGCGCGTCCCGGCCCTCTGGCGGTGGCGATATTTCTGGCCGGACATCCGCTGGTGGCGATTCCGCAAGACCGACGGGCTGAACTGGTGGGAGTGCATGCTGGAGGTCTTCACGCCGGAGGAGATCGAGCCGGTGTTCGGCCCTGTTCCTGGATATGAACGGTGAAGTGATCATCCTGACCGGGGCGCGCGGGGTGGGGAAGAGCACCGCGTGCCTCAAGACCGTCACGCTGGCGCGGGGACGGGGGTACACTTGCGGCGGCCTGATCACGCTGCGCCGCTTCGGCGACGCGCGGGAGGTGCTCGACCTGTACAGCGGCACGTTCCGCCCGTTGACCGCCCTGCCGGGCGTGGCCGGCGAGGTGGTGGTGCAGGGGCGGTTCCGTCTCCTGCCGGGGACGCTGGACTGGGGCAACGCCCTGTTCAACGACCCGCCGCCCCGCCACCTGCTGGTGGTGGACGAGTTGGGGCCGTTGGAATTGGAGCAGCAGGCCGGTTGGTGGCGGGGCGTCGAGGCGTTGCAGCGCGGGGATTTCGCCCTGGGGGTGGCCGTCGTCCGCCCGGAGTTGGTGGCCCAGGTGAGCGCACTGCTCCCCAAGAGCGCGACGGTGCTCATCGCCACCCCCACCAACCGCGACGGGCTGCCGCGCCGTCTGATGGCCGCTCTGGAGGCGGCGATGAAGCGGCACTCCGGCGGAGCGGCCTAACTCCGTATGCGCTCGCCGCGCGGGTCCCAGAGCGGCTCCGCCTCGACGACCGCCGCTATCCGCTCCCCCAGAATCTCGACCTCCAACGGCATGCCGACCTGGGCGTACTCCGGCGGCAGGTAGCCGTAGGCGATGCTCTTGCCGACGGTGTAGCCGTACCCGCCGGACGTCACCCAGCCGATGACCGTCTCCTGTCCGCGCGGTCGGATGGGCTCCTTGCCGATGACGACTTGGGTCGGCTCGGCGAGTGTCAGACAGCACAGTTGCCGCTGCCGGCCCGCCTCCCGCTGACGCAGCAGGGCCTCCCGTCCGATGAACTCCCCCTTGTCGAGTCGGACGGCGAAGCCCAACCCGGCCTCGTAGGGGGTGTAGTCGGGGCCGATGTCCGCGCCCCAGGAGCGATACCCTTTCTCCAACCGCAGGGAGTCAATCGCCTTGTACCCCGCCGGGGTCAGCCCCTCCGACTGCCCGGCCTCCCACAGGGTATCCCACAGCCGCTGACCGTACTCCATCGGGCAGTAGAACTCCCAGCCCAACTCCCCGACGTAAGTCACCCGCAGCGCGAGCACCGGCACGTGGCCGATGGTCAACTCTCTGGCCGTCATGTAGGGGAAGGCCCCGTTCGACACGTCCGCTTTGGTGACGCGCTCCAGGATGGTCCGCGCCCGTGGCCCCCACATCCCCAGGCAGGCGCGGGACGAGGTCACGTCCGCGATGATGACCGAACCGTCCTCCGGTTGGTGCAGCCGCAGCCAGGAGAGGTCGTGGACGTTGAGGGCGGTGCCGCTGACCATCAGGAAACGGTCGTCCGCCAGGCGGGTGATGGTCACGTCGCACTCGATGCCGCCGCGCCGGTTGAGGAGCGGGGTGTAGACGACGCTGCCGACGGGACGGGCGATGTCGTTGGCGCACAGTCGCTGGAGGAAGGCGACCGCGCCCGGCCCGCGAATTTCGATTTTGCTGAAAGAGGTCTCGTCGAACAGGCCGGCCCGCTCCCGCACGGCGCGGTGCTCGTAGCCGATGGCCGGGGACCAGGAGCGACGGGCCCAGCCCTGGGGCTCGTAGCCGTGCTCGGCCAGGGACTCGTGCGGGGTGTACCAGTTGGGCCGTTCCCAGCCGCTCTTCTCGCCGAAGAAGGCCCCCAACGCCTGTTCGCGGTAGTAGGCGGGGGATAGGCGCAGCATCCGGGCCGATTGGTGTTCGTAGCCGGGGTAATGCACGTCGTAGTGGCGGGAGTAGGCTTCCAGGGTGCGGGCCAGGACGTAGTCCCGCGCGGCGTAGTTGGGCCCGAAGCGGCGCACGTCCAGCCGCCAGATGTCCCACTCCGGCTGCCCCGCGATGATCCACTCCGCCATCACCTTGCCGACGCCGCCCGCGCCCGCCAGTCCGTGAGCGCAGAAGCCTGCTGCGACCCAGAACCCCTTGACGGCAGTCGGCCCCAGCAGGAACTCGCTATCGGGGGTGAACGCCTCCGGCCCGTTGAGCAGTTGCACGATTCCCGCCGACTCGATGGCGGGGACGCGCCGGATGGCGTTCTCCATCAACGGGGTGAACCGCTCCCAGTCCGGGGCGAGCAGTTGGTACTTGAAGTCGTGGGGGACGCCGTCCAGTGCCCAGGGAGCGGGGTCGCGCTCGTAGCCGCCCATCACCAGCCCGCCCACCTCCTCGCGGAAGTAGACCAGGAGGTCGGGGTCGCGCATGCTGGGCACGTCGCGGTGCAGCCCCTCGATGGGGGCGGTGATGAGGTACTGGTGGGCGAAAGAGACGATCGGCAGCCGCAGGCCGACCATGCGGGCGATCTCGTCGGCCCACTGTCCGGCGGCGTTGACGACGATTTCGGTCTCGATGGCGCCGCGGTTGGTGAGGACGCGGTGGACGCGCCCGCGGCGCAGTCCGATGCCGGTTACTTCCGTGTCGGTGAAGATCTGCGCTCCCCGCGACCGCGCCCCCGCCGCCAGAGCCATCGTCAGGCCGCTGGGGTCAATCCGCCCGTCGGTGGGCATGTAGGCCGCGCCGAGCACCCCGTCGAGGGTCATCAGGGGGAAGAGGTCTTGCGCCTCGCGCGGGCCGATCAGTTCCAGCGGCATGCCGAAGGAGCGGGCGAAGCCGATCTGCCGCTTGAGGGATTCCAGCCGCTCCGGGGAGGAGGCCAGGCGCAGGCTGCCGCACTGATACCAGCCGGGGTCTTGGCCGGTCTCGTCCTTTAACTGTTGGTACAGTTCCACGCTGTAGCACATCATCCGGGTGAGGTTGAAGTCGGAGCGCAGTTGCCCGACGAGCCCGGCGGAGTGCCAGGTGGAGCCGCTGGTCAGTTCGTGTCGCTCCAAGAGGACGACATCTTGCCAGCCCATTTTGGTGAGGTGGTAGGCGATGCTGCAACCGCCGACACCGCCGCCGATGATGACCACTTGAGCGTGTGTGGGAAGGTCTTTCAAGGTCAGCCTCCTTGCAGGGTTGAAAAATTGAACGTGCGACGTACCGCGAAGGTGCGTCGCACGTTGGGATGGCTCATCGTTGTGCTGTCGGCCATCGGTTGGTTCACAGGCCGCCGCGCAGGGCGAAAAGTTCCCCCATTTCGGCGAAGGGGCGCAGGGGGTCATCGTCCGCCCGGTCGAGGGCGGTGCTCTTCAACTTCACCTCCCCCACCGGCGTGCCCTCTGTCTCCTCCTCGTCCTCGAGGCGGCGGAAGACGATTTCCTCGTCCGCGGCGTCGGCGATGACGGTGTCGCCGGAGGAGAAGCGGCCCATCAGGATGGCTTCGGAGAGGGGGTTTTCGATTTTGTCCTGGATGACCCGCCGCAGCGGACGGGCGCCGTACTCCTCGTTGTAGCCCTCGTCCGCCAGCAAGTCCCTGGCCGCCTCCGTCGTCACCAGTTCGATCTCCCGCTCCCGCAGCCGCTCGCGCACTTTGTCCAGTTCCAACTCGACGATGCGCCTGATCTCCTCGTGGTTCAGGGCGTGGAAGACGATGACGCCGTCCAGCCGGTTGATAAATTCGGGGCGGAAGGTGCGCTTGAGTTCGTTTAGCAACTTCTTGCGCATTTCCTCGTAGCCGGGGCGGGGGCCGGAGTCGCCGGCCTGGGGAGCAAGAAAACCCAGGCTGGACTGCCGCTTGATGGTCTCTGCGCCGACGTTGGAGGTCATGATGATGATGGTGTTGCGGAAGTTGACCTCGCGCCCGCGAGCGTCGGAGAGGCGGCCTTCCTCCATGATTTGGAGGAGCATGTTGAACGTCTCCGGGTGGGCCTTCTCGATTTCGTCGAAGACGACGATGGAGAAGGGGCGGCGGCGGATGGCCTCGGTGAGTTGGCCGGCGTCCTCGTAGCCGACGTATCCCGGCGGCGAGCCGACCAGCCGGGCGGCGGAGTGGCGCTCCATAAATTCCGACATGTCCAGTTGGAGGAGGGCGTCCTCGCTGCCGAACATGAACTCGGCCAGTGCTTTGGCGAGTTCCGTCTTCCCCACGCCGGTAGGCCCCAGGAAGATGAACGAGCCGATGGGCCGGCGCGGGTCTTGCAATCCGGCCCGCGAGCGGCGCACCGCTTTGGCGATGGCCTCGATGGCCTCGTCCTGCCCGACGATGCGGCGGTGCAGGGCCTCCTCCATTTTCAGCAGCCGCTGGGCCTCGTCATCCCGCAACTGGGTCAGGGGGATGCCGGTCCACATCGAGACCAGTTCGGCCACGTCCTCCGCCTCGACGACCAGGCTGTCGGGGGGCTCGTTCTCCCATTCGGCCTTCAGCATATCGAGGTATTCCTGGATTTCCAACGCCTCGTCCCGCAGGGCGGAGGCTTCCATGTACCGTTGTTCCCCGATGGCCTCCTGCCGCATGCGTTCCACGGTCTTCAGGCGGGCGAAGAGGAGGCGGAGGTTCTGGGACTGGGGGGCTTTGTACATCCGCACACGGGACGCGCTCTCGTCAATCACGTCAATGGCCTTGTCCGGCAGGTAGCGGTCGGAGATGTAGCGGGCGGAGAGGCGGGCGGCGGCCTCCAACGCCTCGTCGCTGATGCGCAGCCGGTGATGCCGCTCGTAGGCCGGGCGGACGCCGCGCAGGATGGCGATCGTCTCCTCGATGGAGGGCTCTTCAACGGTGACGGGCTGAAAGCGGCGTTCCAGGGCGGCGTCGGATTCGATGTATTTGCGGTACTCCTCCAGCGTCGTCGCCCCGATGCATTGGAGTTCCCCTCTGGCGAGGGCCGGCTTCAGGATGTTGGCCGCGTCCACCGACGAGCCCGCCGCGCCCGCGCCGACGAGCATGTGTACCTCGTCAATGAAGAGGATGCTGTTGCTCTCCTTGATTTCGGCGATAATCCGCTTGAGCCGCTCCTCGAACTGTCCCCGGTAGATCGTCCCGGCGACCAGGGAGCCGACATCCAGTTGATAGACTCGTTTGTCGAGCAGCGGGCCGGGCGTGGCCCCGGCGACGATGCGCTGGGCCAGTCCCTCGACGATGGCGGTCTTGCCGACGCCGGGCTCGCCGATGAGGGCCGGGTTGTTCTTGGTGCGCCGGGCCAGGATTTGGATGACGCGCTCGATCTCCTGTTCCCGCCCGATGACCGGGTCAAGTTTGTTCTGCTCCGCCAACGCGGTGAGGTCAATCGCCAATTTGTCTATGAGCGGGGTGCGGCTGGTTCTGACGCGGGGCGTAGCGGGGCGGGCGACCTGTTCGCTCTTCTTGCGTCCGGCCGGGACCGGTTGACGGCGCAGGGCGCGGTCGGTCTGGCGGCGGATCTGCTCCGCCGTCACGCCCAGGTAGTTGAGGACTTGGGCGGCGGTGCTGTCGCTCTGGCGGGTCAGGGCCAGGAGGATGTGGTAGGTGTCCACCTGGGCGTCTCCGCGCTGACGGGCCTCTTCGCTGGCCATTTCCAGCACCCGCTTGGTGCCGTCGCTCAGAGCCAGATCCTTGTCGGTGTCGGTGGGGAGCCGCCGGATGGTGCTGAAACGCTCGATGAGGTGGCGCACGTCGCCGGATTGGAGGCCGAGTTCGCGCAGCACGTGGGCGGCGATGCCGTTTTCCTCCCGAATGAGGCCCATCAGGAGGTGTTCGGTGCCGATGAGGGCGTGGTGCATGCGCTGCGCTTCCTGCTGGGCGAATCTGAGCGTGCGCCTCGCGGAGTCGGTGAAGAATCTGGTCAGTTTGTCCATAGTCATGTCCTCGACGGTGCTCTCACTGGCTGGCTCCAAATGAGCAAGTTAGAGTCGGATAATTTCTCTTCCAGAACGGTTGACCCAGGTCGGTTCGCGCTCGGCTTGCACGACGGTATCCCATAGAGTTCCAGTACGCGGCCCATTGCTCTCCCAGCGGCGTTTCGCCATCTCGATGTACTCCGGGGCTATGTCTATGCCGATCGAGCGGCGGCCTAGTTGATAGGCGACTAACATGGTGGTGCCGGTGCCGCAGAACGGGTCCAGGACAATGCCGTCTGGAGGGCAGGTCGCCAGAATCGGTATGCGGCACAGATCCTCCGGGTAAGCAGCGAAATGCCCCGCTCGATGTTGGGTGTCCTCCGGCAATATGTCCCACACGTCGCCGGGTTTGCTGCCGTTGGGGTGGTAGGTCAGGAAGTAGAACCCTTTGCTCCGTATCTCCCGCGCACGCCCGGACACTTTTTCAGAGGAGGAGTGCGTCACTCTTTGTTGCCCACGGATGACCATCCGAAAGTCGGATAGTTCCCCAGAGCGCACTTTTTCGAGCATGCTGTCCAGGGCGTCGAGGGCCTCTCGTTTTTCCCGTTCGTTCAAGGCGGTCGAAAGTTCTATCTGCCGTCTGTACTTTACGCCAGTGACGCCGGTAGCGGATACGACGGCTCCGTTGACAATCCGGGCTTGCCTGGGCTTCGAGCGGATGGCGTCGAGGTTGTAGTAGTAGCCTCGTGGCCTCTTCACGAAGTGGAACACGTACTCGTGGACGTTGCGCAACCGGTCAGGAGCGGTGTCGAACCCGCCTTTGATTTTGTTCCACACGACATCGTTGCGCAATATCCACCCCTGCTCGTCCATCATCGCCAACGCCAACCGCCAGGGGAGGCCCAGCAATCGTTTGTTGAGGTAGGTATCCCCTATGTTCAGCCAGAGCGAGCCCTGCGGTTTGAGCACCCTCTTGACCTGCGCCAGTATCCGCAGCAGGGCCTCGATGTACTCCCGATAGTCCGGCTCCTGTCCGATCCCTCCGCCGTGATACTGTCGTTTTCGCCAGTACGGCGGGCTGGTCATGCAAGTGTCAATGGATTCGTCGGGCAGCAGTCCCAACACTGTGAGGGCGTCCCCGGAGATGAAGAGCGGCTTCCGGTGGTCGCCGGAGATGTAGGAGCGCAGTGTGTGAGACAACATCTTTTTTCCGCGCTATCCGTTTAGTCAATGGTTGTATCAACGGCGTGGTGTTGCTGTCCTACGGCCACGATGGCGGCAACACACACTAGCCGTAATACAAAGCGGTGTCCGCCGCGAGCGAAGTTAGGCGGTTCAGGGGCTCTCTAGACTCAAGATTTCTATCAACCATTCTATGGCTTCAGGATACTCATCTAAATCTAATACAAATTCTTGCCCTCGTCCTACACTGTGTAAGAGCACGTACTCATTTAGTAATGACCATCGTTGACGGTCATGATGATATGAAAGAGGGGTTTTGCCATTATGAGGATAAAACCAAGTAGGAAGCCGCCAAAGGCTCCGTTTAGGCTGATCTGGAGCCGTCAGTACTAACCTGGGGTGAAAAAACTGGAATACCCCACCGCCGTTGACGTTTAACTTTCTCCCCTCGATATTTACCTGTTCCGCTGCGACATATAGTACATCGTTTGGAAAAGGCGATGGGTGACTAAGATGAGGGTGATATAGCGCCCAGTTAGGAATTAAACTCTTCTGGTTGGTGGGCCAAATTTCACCAACCTGCAGCCAGCCAAATATCATATGTATATCCGGAGTCCTTTTTGCGTACTTGTAACCTGTGGGCGTTTTCTCGCCCTGCCTAAACCAATTCGAGTTTAGACAAAGCGCGAGAGAACGGGTGGACAACCCGACAGGATTGGGTTCTTTGAAAATCGAATTTGGGGCCGCTTTCAGCCTTTTCTGGGCTTTTTCCGGCTCTTTTTGACCACTTTGTGCCGCTTGGGTCTGGTACGAGGACGCCCTGACGGCCAGCCGGGTGACTTTCCGCGCTTTCGCGGTGGCGCAGCCGGTGTGCCAATCGCGCTGAAAAGCCCACCGAAACCCCGGAGAACCCGCTCCGGTGTCAGATCCTCCTGGGGCGGCTGCCAGGGCAGCGGGTTGTCCCTCACCAGCCTGCGGCCCAGGAAGAGCTGCCACTGGGCGATGTTGACCAGCATCGTCCAGCGGTCACAGTGATCCGGGTTCTGGAAGCGCGGCAGTGTCCAATAGAGATACTGTTTGCGAAACCGGATGCTGGGTTCTACCGGCCAGCGATACCCGTACCATTGCCACAGATCCTCCAATCGCTGGTCCGACGCTTTCTGATGCGCCGGGGGGAGGTAGGCCAACCACAAAGAAGGCCCGGGCTTCTCCCGCTCCAAGTGGGCCTCGGCCAAGATGACGCTGAACGGGGTGGTACTATCTTGGCGGGCGTGTTTGTCATCCCATCGCCGCAGACGCACCCGCCCCCAGCGTGGATGTTCCAGTTCCACCAGCGCATCGGGCTCTCCCCAAGTATCCGGCTCTTTGAAAGCGAACCGGTCTCCGTGAACCCGGGGACGCCCCCGGCCGCTGTAGGCACCGGGCGGCCCGTACAGGACGCGATTGCTACGCAAGCGCACCAAGAGGCCGCACGGTTCACCCTTCAGCGCCCCCAGGAAGTGGTGGTTGCCGTACTTGGCGTCGGCGATGACGATGTGGAGTTCTTGTTCCATCTCCGTGCGCCGATGACGGCATAGCTGTTTGACCTGTTCCACCCCCACTTCGACTTCTGTCTGCTGGCCCGACACGCGGCGGACGGAGAGCGGGAGAGCCCAACTGCTCCCCGATTGGGGCACCCAGGTCAACAGGGAGTAGGGATGGCCGACCACCACCGACTTGTTGCCGATGGAAGCGGTGGGGCTGAAGACGTATTGGCGGTCGGCCAGGGTATGGGCCGCCGGATGAGGCCAAGCCGTGCCGTCCAGCGCAAACAGGTGCGGACCTTCGGAAGGGATTTGGCGGGCAAAGAGTTGCTCGAGCCGTTCCTGATCTTGCTCTCCTCTCTCGATGGCAGCGTAACTGCTATGCCACTGGCGGCGGAAGGGGGGCAAGAGGCCCAACTCTGGGAAAGAGCGAATGGACTGACCAAGGAGCAGGGCATCAATGAGCTCGAATTGAGCATCGCCAGCCTTGGTGAGTCCGTGTTCGAAGACGGATTGACGGAACTTGAGTAGATCATCAAGCTGCGCCATAGCGGTAACCTCCCGTGGTGGTCTGTCCTAAGTTTCCATCATTTGCCGGTTTCGCGCAAGTCACGAACTACCCGGAGCGATTGTCTAAACTCGAATTTCCGATCTTGCTGATAGATACTTTGATGAAGTTCAATGGTTGCTTGACGGTGGAGATAACGCTATCTTTTGGGTTGAGACTGACGGGGGTGAAACGAGAGTGCGTTGCATTGCAGACTGGATAGATCAAAGAACAGCGTCACATAGAGAAGATTATGATAATTGCTACTGGCGGGAGATTGACTTGGAGAGTGTATTGCCAGATTATGTGTAGTAATCGGCTACGCTGACCGGAGACTGAATTTGGCAATTGTTTACCAATTCAAGAGATCGCGCTGCCTAATCCTTTGCCGGAGCCAACCACGCTGCGCGTGGGTTACATCCCTGCACTCGCCGCGCGGGTGAGGTCAACCGTTAGGTGGAGTGATGCAAAAAGAATTTACTTTCTCAATCTTTGAGGTTGTTTCTCTTCCTGGGACCTATCGGGGAAATCGTGAGATAATTCCGCAATTTGTAGAGCGGCTGGTGGACGCTCTTATAGCAAATTCTTTTGCTGTTGTCTCACGGACGCATGAAGCAATAGTAGTGGATACTTCAAAGAACGAGTAGAGTGTGGAAGCACTTTGTTACAACGCTTTTCTCCCAGAGAGAAGCGTTGTGAAAGATTTTATTGAGTTCGTCAAAGAGAAAACATGGCTTTTTACTGGCTTTTTTGAACGACTGTTTATAACGTATACGGACACCGACATCCTGTTTGCCCTATTAACGACAAAGGATAGAGAGACAAAAGGCGGTCCAAATTTGTCTTCGGGATGGTGGTTGTCACAAAAACCTGCTATGTTTAGTCCAGCAGCTTCCATTGCCCGAATGATATGTGCGGAAGCTCTTCGTGAACTGCAAGGCAGCGAGTTGGCTAATTTGATTGATGTAACGTCTAACATACCACCAGAGGTCGCGTTAAGTGGAGAAATACATTTTGTTCGTTCATTGCAAGAGCGATCGGAAGTTCTTAGTAGCATACTGTCTGAGGAAGAGGTTCCTTTAGTGGTTCTTGACTCAGAAAAGATGGTCTCTTCTAGCGAGCTTGTACGCCTTCTTCAAGGAGAATTACCCATAGAGAGCGTATGGCTTGGAGAGGCGTTAGAGCCTGTTTGAAAATTAATGCGATTCTGTGTGATCAGCAATCGTCCCCCTACCCGTTGAGTTATGCTTCCAAGAGTTAAGTCAATGATGGACACTCCTCCCGGTGAGAGTTGTCAGACGGAC
>JALWUZ010000755.1 GCA_027079895.1 Anaerolineae bacterium | reverse complement strand
GGCGTTGATGGAGAAGGGGTTGGGGAACGTGGAGGAAGCGCGCCGCCTTTTCCGGGAGGGCGTCCAGGCCGACCCGACCGACGCCGCCACCTGGCAGGCGTGGGCGTTGATGGAGGCTCAGCAGGGCCGCCGCGATGAGGCCTTGCGCATTTTGGAAATGGGGATGCGGCCGGTACACTCTCGACGCGGACGCGCTTTACTGCTTTCCATGCGGGGAGGGATCCTTGCCCGTATGAAGCGCTGGGATGAGGCCGAAGAGGCTTTCCGCGAGGCCTTGCGTCTGGACGCTCGCAACCCGTTGACGCATTACCACTATGCCGTTGACCTCTTGCTGAAGCGTGGCCGTACTGAAGAGGCCTGCCGGCACCTGCGCCGGGCGCGGCAATTGCGCCCGCGCAAACGTAGCGAGCGACAGCGTGTGGAGCGCATCTTACGACAATTGGCTTGTGAAGACCGTGAAAGGCCCCCGGTGTCAAACGGTGATTATCATACGAGGAGGTGATATGTCCACGCTCAACATCGGGCTCATCGGCGCGGGGCGTATCGGGAGGCTCCACGCCGAGCATCTGGCCCACCGTATCCCAGAGGCCAACCTGCTGGCCGTCTCCGACCTGTTCGTCGAGGCGGCCCGGCGGTGCGCTGCTGACTTCGGCATCCCGCAGGTCTATCAATCCCACCAGGCGATTCTGGAACGTCCTGACATCGAGGCCGTCGTCATCTGCACCAGCACCGACACCCATCCCCAGATGATCGAGGAGGCCGCCGCCGCCGGAAAGCACATCTTCTGCGAAAAGCCGATCGGCTTCGACCTGCACCGCATTGACCGCGCTCTGGCGGCGGTGGAACGGGCCGGGGTCAAGTTGCAGATCGGCTTCAACCGCCGCTTCGACCCCAACTTCCGCCGCGTCCGGGAACTGGTGGCCGGCGGGGAGATCGGCGAGCCGCACATCCTGCGCATCACCAGCCGGGACCCGTCCCCGCCCCCCCTGGACTACATCAAAGTCTCCGGGGGGCTCTTCCTCGACATGACCATCCACGACTTCGATATGGCCCGCTATCTCATCGGCGACGAGGTGGAGGAGGTCTACACCGTCGCCGGCGTGCTGGTGGACCCGGCCATCGGCGCGGCCGGGGATGTGGACACGGCGGTCGTCACGCTGCGCTTCGGGAACGGCGTCCTCGGCACCATTGACAACAGCCGCCAGGCGGTCTACGGCTACGACCAGCGGGTCGAGGTGTTCGGCTCCGGCGGCTGCGTCGTCGCCGACAACAATTACCCCAATACCGCCGTCGTCAGCGACGCCCGGAGCGTCCACCGCGACCTCCCGCTCAACTTCTTTATGGAGCGGTACGTGGAGTCCTACGTCGCGGAAATGCGGGCTTTCGTCGCCAGCGTCCTGCGGGACGAGGAGCCGCCGGTGACGGGGCGCGATGGCCGCATCCCGGTCGTGATGGGGTACGCGGCCCGCCGCTCCCTCGACGAGCACCGCCCCGTCCGGCTGGACGAGGTGGGGTAGGAGGCGTCTGTGGAGCCGGAACAAGAATCGCCCGCGCCGCAGTCACCCGGCCGGTTGCGCCGGCTGACCGCCGGAGTGCGCCGGGGCTGGGACTGGCTGCGCGACCCGGAGAGCGTCGGTCGCCCGGTGGAGGTCTCGCCGCGCGGCCTCCGGCTGCTCGTGCTGCTGGTGGTGGGCAACCTGTTCGTCCTGGGATTGCTGACCGCCGCCCTGTACCGGGCCTCCACCGGATTGGTGGCCATGCGCTCCCCGCTGGCCCCGCCGCCGGTCGTCGTCCCCTGCCCCGACCGCCCGCCGTCGCCGGAGCCCTCGCCGACGCCTGTCGGCGGCACCGGTGCGCTCGCCTTCACCCTGCGGCGGAACGGGAACGCCGACATCTACGCTCTCAATCCAAGCAACGAGCAGTTGGTGCGGCTGACCTACGACCCGGCCGAAGACCGCGACCCGGCCTGGTCGCCCGACGGCAATTACATCGCCTTTGCCTCCAACCGGGCCCATAACTGGGACATCTACTTGCTCGACCTGCTCAGCGGAGCCGTCATCCGCCTGACCCACGACCCGGCCTTCGACGCCAATCCCACCTGGTCGCCCGATGGACAGTGGATCGCCTTCGAATCCTACCGGCGGGGCAGTCTGGACATCTACGTGATGAGCACCACCGGCCAGCGGTTGCGGCGGGTGACGCTCTCCGACGCGCCGGACTACGCCCCGGCCTGGTCGCCCGACAGCCAGGCGTTGGCCTACACCTCCTTCCGCGACGGGACGAAGGACATCTTCGTCCACCCGCTCGCCAGTGGGAGCGAGGTCAACATCACCCAGAGCCCCGACCTGGACGAGGACTCCGCCGCCTGGTCGTCCGACGGTATGCGTCTGGCCTACGTCAGCGGGCCGCGCGGTAATCCCTCCATCCAAGTGACCGCCTTCGATTGGGATACCCTGTCCACTGACCGGGCGCAGACAGAGTTGTTCGGCTCCGGCTACGCGCCGGCTTGGTCGCCGAAGGGGGAGAACCTGGTTTACGTCTATCGGCGTGGGGGGTATAGTCATCTGGTTGTAACTTCTGTCACTGAATGGGCGATGTTCCGTGAGGTTTACAGCGTGGATGGCTTCATTGATGATTTGGCCTGGACTGCTAGGCCGCTGTCAACACGGGTTGTTGCTCGTGCTCAGATAGGCGTGCCGCCAGAGGAGCCGCCGCTCTACGTCGAACTGGTGCAGCCGACCCCCACCGCCGGGCCGCCCTACCGCATGGTGACGCTCCCCGGCGTCAGCGACGCCAGCAACGACGACGGGCCGGCCTACCTTTCCGACCGCGTGAACGAGAGTTTCAACGCCCTCCGGCGGCGGGTGGAGGAGGAGACCGGCTGGGACTATCTGGCCCATCTCGGCACGACCCAGTTGCCGATGGCCCACACCCCTTACGCCGGTCATTCCCGGATGAGTTGGCACGTCTGCGGGCGGGCCTTTGGGCTGGATCAGACGCCCTACGACGAGTCCCCCCGGCGGGTGGAACTGGCGCGGGAGGACGTGGGGAACGTCACCTACTGGCGCGTCTTCCTCCGCGCCACGGCGCAGGACGGCAGTATGGGGGAGCCGCTGCGGGAGCCGGTGTGGGACCTCCACGCCCGCGGTCGCGGGCGTGGAGGTCCCACACC
>JALWUZ010000754.1 GCA_027079895.1 Anaerolineae bacterium | reverse complement strand
GGGATGGGGACGGCAAGGCTGGCTGGCCGGCCGGTCTCTCCCAACGACGGCAGAGGGATTTCCTGCGGGCGCAGGCGGTGCAGAATGTCGGACGGGATGACATAGGCGTAGCGGACTTTCGTCGCTTCCCTGGGGCGTTTTACGTCCCGGTAGCGGGTCAGTATCCCCACCACGTGACCGGTGCCGGTGTCCAGCACCGGTGCGCCGCTGAGTCCCTTGTCCACTTCGGGGCCCTGTATCTGAAGGAGGGGAATGGGCCAGCCGTGTACCGTCACCAGTCCGGCGATGTTCCCCTGCGGCCAGCGGGCGTCCACCGGGCCGTCCAGGGGATAGCCCAGGGCCTGGTAGGGATGGCCGTTGCTCCCCTGGGCCGGGCCGAGCACGGCGGGGCGTGCTCCTTCCGGCAACGGCCCGGCGAGCCGCAGGAAGGCCACGTCCTCCCCCGCGTGGTAGCCGTCGGGGAGGACTTCCGCCTCCACCGGCTCACCGCCGATGTGGAAAGTCAGCCGTACCCGGCCGCCCGCTCCGGCCCCGGCGGCTTCGATCACGTGCGCACAGGTCACTGCCAGGTCTGGGCGCAGGAGGAAGCCGGTGCCCCACGTCCTTCCCGCCGCGTCCTCCACCCGAACGACGCACGCTTCCAGGTCTGCTACTCTCATCGCTCGTTATTCCTCAGGAAGACTATCTCCGGTGATGGGACTCCGGCGTCACCGGTTGGGTTGACGGGCACAGGGCACCTCCACAGCAGGGATGCCCTATTTTCGCCGAAGATGCGTATTTTGGCAACCCCGCCGAACACCGGTTGCCGCGCTTGTCGGGTTGAGGTGTCGCGGGTATAATTGCGGTTGCATTTCAATCCGAATCGGGTGACAGAGTGACACAATGACGAAAAAGAGAGCGCACAGGAAGACAACGAAAACGGCCTCGGCGTCGGATAAGCGTTACGATCGCTGCAAGATGCTCATCATCGGCGGGGTGGTGCTCGTCGTCGCCGTCGTCGTGGGAGTGGTGCTGGCCCGGCGGGGAGAACAGTCCGCCGCCCCAACGATGGTGTACGTGATGTACCACGGCATACCCGGCGGGTTCACCGAGGAGGGATTCCCCTACCTGGGCTCGCCGGGGGCGAAGGTGGTGCTGACGGAGTTCACCGATTTGTACTGCTCTCACTGCCGCTCCTACAACCTGGAAGCGGAGGACGACATCCTGGGGGAGTACGTCCTGTCCGGCAAGGTGCGGTACGTGGCGCATTACTACAGCATCGGCAGCCCGCAGTCGCTCCAGGCGACGGAGGCGGCGATGTGCGCGGGCGACCAGGGGCTTTACTTCCAGTTCCAACGCTCGTTCTTCGAGCACCCGGTCGCCAAGCGGGATGATTTCATCGCCATCGCCCGTGAGGTCGGGGCGGATGAGGAGACTTTCGCCGAGTGCTGGGATTCGGGACGCCACCGCAACGAGTTGATGGCCTTCATCCGGGAGGCGAAAGAGATCGGCGTCTCCGGCACGCCTACCTTCCTGGTGAACGAGCAACTGGTGGTGGGAGACCGCCCCGACCTGCTCCGTCAGACTATTGACGATGCGATAGCCGCTGTCCGGTGAACAGGGCGGCTCACGTCCAGAGCAGGAGTTCCGAACACGCGCAACCGGTTCTTGGGTTGCGCGTATTCCTTGTAGAAATCCGCCCGATGGATTGCGTGAATCAGGGAAGGGGGTGATAGATGGAGTAGTGTCTGTCTAGCCTGGCTTACAGTAATCCGTTTTTCCGACAAAAATCGAAAGGAGTGATGAAATGACTACGAAGCGCAGAATCGGCTTGATATTGCTGTCCGTGTTGATGGCCCTGGTGGTGTTCGGATGCGGTGGCGGCGGCGAGGAGGCCACGCCGGTGCCGCCGACCGCTCCGCCGCCGACCCAGGCTCCCACGTCTCCTCCACCACCGCCCACCGAGCCGCCGACGGCCGCCCCGACGGAGGCCCCGCCGACGGCCGAGCCCACCGAGGGGGCGGCTCCCCAGGAGGGGCAACTGGAAATCACGATGGTTCACGGCTACATAGACAACATGGACTCGCTGCAAGTCGTCGGCTTGATCACCAACAACACCGACTATGCCATCGAGTCCGTCGAAATAGCGGTGGAGATCTTCGACGCCAACGACAACTCGCTCTACAAGGACACCACCTACATGGACTTCTACACTCTCGCGCCGGGCGAGACCTCGCCGTTCTCGCTCTGGGTGACCGATGAGTTGCCCGACGCGGACCGGTTCGTCGCCACGATCGTCTCCGAGTCCAAGACGACCGTCGAGCGGGCCGATGTGACCGTCCAGGGGACGCGGATGACCGTTGACGATAACGGCGACATCCACGTGACCGGGGAGATCGTGAACAACGGCTCCACCGGGGCGACGATCGCCGACGTGTCGGCGGCCACCTTCGACGGCGACGGCAATCTGGTCACTGCCGAGTCCGCTTCCGTCTCCATTGGGTATCTGCCGCCGGGAGAGAGCGGGCCCTTCAGGGTGACGATGTACGGCCCCTCCTACGGGACGGATGACATTCAGGACTATCAGGTGTACGTGGACGCCGTAACCGACGACCGGGATGTCTACGACATCAGTTTCATCGGCGACGAGAACACCTACGTGGACACCTTCGGCGATTTCCATCTGGTGGGGGAGATCTCCAACGACAGCGACGAGACGCTGGATGTCCGGCTGGTGGGGGCTATCTACGACGCCAACGGGAACGTGATGGACGCCGCGATGCTCGATATGGCACTCTCCGCGCTGGCGCCGGGCGAGACCGGCCCCTACGACCTCACGTTCTGGGGGCCGCTGAACAGTAAGGACGGGTTTATGGATGATGCCGACCGGTACACGGTGCAGGTAGACTCCTACTGGACATGGCCTTCCACCAGCGAGTATGTCGAGGTGAGCACGACCGAGGACAACAGTTTCGACGACGGCATGGCGGAGTTCACCGGGCAAATCATCAACGATTCCGGTCAGGATCTGGCCGGGGCGGAGGTGGTCATCTACATCAAGGACAAGGACAGCGGGAACATCGTCGCTATGGGCAGCGATTACACGATGGACGAGATACCGGCCGGCGGCACGGCTGATTTCTCCATCACCATTTACCTCGAGGAAGGGGTTGACCCCGACACGGCGGAGTACTA
>JALWUZ010000753.1 GCA_027079895.1 Anaerolineae bacterium | reverse complement strand
CCGGGGTCAACTTCACCGCCCCGCCGACGGCGACCGTCGGGCAGAGCGTGCCCTTCAGCGGCAGCCTGTCCTCCGGCAACCCGCCGCTCACCTACACCTGGAACTTCGGCGACGGGAGCGCACCGGCGAGCGGCAACCCGGTCGCCCACACCTACGCCGTCACCGGCACGTTCACGGTGGTGCTGAGCGTGACCAACCTCTGCTCCGGCCCGCTGACGGCGACTCACGACATCCAAATCCTCACCGGCGCGCCGCCGAGGTGGGACATCTACCTGCCGCTGGTGTTGCGCAATCACTGATCCGACACGGCAATGAGCACAAAGCCCCTGTGAAGTCCCACAGGGGCTTTGTCGCTCCATCCGCCCCGCGCGAATCATTGACCTCTGGTAGCCTTCGGTTATAATAGCCCCGCCTGTGGTGGGAGGGAGGATGAAACGTTGGTGGGAAACGAGCCTCAAGTGGCTGACCCCCGGCCTGGGCGTCAAACGCTGGCTGCTGCTGCTGGCCGTGGGCATCGCCATCCTGAGCCTGGGAATTGACTTTCTACTGCGAGAAGCCTACCCGCTGCCGGGGATCTTCTACTACCTGACCTTCCAATTCATCCCGCGCGGCCTGCGGGCGGTGCTGTTCGGCATCGTCGGCGTGACGACGGTCGTCGCCGCGCTGGTGGGACTGCACCGCGCCCTCCTGTCCCCGTTCATCGAGGCGGATTTGGAGACGGTGACGGAGGCGATCTACCATCACCGCCGCCGCGAGCAGGGCCCGAAAGTAGTCGCCATCGGCGGGGGACACGGCCTCTCGACCCTGCTGCGCGGACTCAAGCGGTACACCACCAACATCACCGCCATCGTCACCGTCGCCGACGACGGCGGCAGTTCGGGGCGGCTGCGGCGGGAACTGGGCGTGCTGCCGCCGGGCGACTTCCGCAACTGCATCGCCGCCCTAGCCGACGACGAATCGCTGACGACCCAGTTGTTCCAGTACCGCTTCGGCGACGGGAACGGGCTCAACGGCCACAGTTTCGGCAACCTGTTCATCACCGCGATGGCGGAAGTGACCGGCAGTTTCGAGCGGGCCATCCTGGAGTCCGGGCGGGTGCTGGCGATTCGCGGACGGGTGCTGCCGAGTACCCTGCGCGACGTGACGCTGATGGCCGACCTGCGGGCGGAGCCGGTCGGGATTAGCCGCGTGGCCGGCGAGTCGCGCATCACCCAGGCGGAAGGGGCCATCGAACGGGTCTACCTGGAGCCGGACGACGCCCCGGCCTACCCGGAAGCCGTGCGGGCCATCCTGGAAGCGGACCTCATCGTGGCCGGGCCGGGCAGCCTGTACACCAGCGTTCTGCCCAACCTGCTGGTGCCGGACGTGCGCCGCGCGGTCGCGGCCAGCCCGGCGGTCAGAGTCTACGTCTGCAACGTCGCCACCCAGCGGGGGGAGACGGACGGCTACACGGTGGGCGACCACGTGGCCGCGCTGGAGAAGCACGTCGGCGCGGGGCTGTTCCCGGTGGTGCTGGCGAACGACAACCTCGACGTGACGTTCGACGCGCCGCCGGGGGTGCGGTTGGTGCCGCCGGAGGTGCCGCCCAAAGCGCACTACCGCCTGGTCACGGCGGACCTGATAGACCGGGCCCGTCCCTGGCGGCACGACAGCGACAAACTGGCCCAGGCTCTGCTGCGGCTGGTGAAATGAGAACCGCCCGCGAGAAAGACGCGGGCGGCATCCAAATCAACAAAAAAGGAGTGACTCGAATGGCAACGAAAATCGGTATCAACGGCTTTGGCCGCATCGGGCGGCAAGTGCTCAAGGCGATGAAGGAGAAATACCCCGACGAGTTCGACGTGGTAGCGGTCAACGATCTCTTCCCGCCGGAGACGAACGCTCACCTCTTCAAGTACGACTCCAACTTCGGCATCTACCCCGGCACCGTCGAACTGGTGGACGGCGACCTGGTGGTGGACGGCGACCGCATCCGCGTCTTCGCCGAGCGGGACCCGGCCCGGCTTCCCTGGGGCGAACTGGGGGTGGAGATCGTCATCGAGGCGACCGGCGTCTTCCGCGACGGGAAGAAGGCCGCCGCCCACATCCAGGCCGGAGCGAAGAAGGTCATCATCAGTGCGCCGGCCAAACCGTCCGACAGCGTTGACCTGACCGTCGTCCTGGGGGTCAACGACGAGCGGTACGACCCGGAACGGCATCACATCGTCTCCAACGCCTCCTGCACCACCAACTGCCTGGCTCCGGCGGCGAAAGTGATCTTCGACAACTTCGGCATCGTCAAGGGGCTGATGACCACCATCCACTCCTACACCAACGACCAGCGCATCCTCGACCTAGCCCACAAAGACCTGCGTCGGGCGCGGGCGGCGGCCCTGAACATCATCCCCACCACCACCGGCGCGGCGAAAGCGTTGGCGTTGGTCATCCCGGAGTTGGAGGGCAAGTTCGACGGGATGGCCCTGCGTGTCCCCACCCCCACCGTCTCCATCGTGGACTTCGTGGCCGAGGTGGAGAAGGAGACGAGCGTCGAGGAGGTCAACGCCGCGTTCGAGGCCGCTGCCAACGGCGCGATGAAGGGCATCCTGGGCTACTCCGCGGAGCCGCTGGTCTCGATGGATTACAAAGGCGACTCCCGTTCCAGCATCGTAGATGGCCTCTCGACGATGGTCATCGGCGGCAAGATGGTCAAAGTCGTCGCCTGGTACGACAACGAATGGGCCTACTCGGTGCGCGTCTGCGACCTGGCCCACCTGATGGCGCAATCGCTGTGATTTTCGAGGCGTGGTAGGGGCGCATCCGTGTGTGTGCCCCCGCATCGGGGTAACGGCGTGCGGTAGGGGCGCACCCGTGTGTGCGCCCCCGCATCCGTGTGTGCTGTAGATAGGTCTCTCCTCCCACATTGGACAAGATCAATCATCCGGGGTAGTATGTACCCCGCCTTTCCAAGCCGCCGACACACCGAGGATACCGCCCCCAGGGCCTCACGAGCCCGTATGTAGACCGGTACCTTGGCCTGGGAGAGCGTAGAGAGTTGAGGGCCGCCATCGGGCGAGCCCGGATACCAGGTCGCGCGGGCACCCCAGGCCGTCTATTGCGTCTTGGAAAGAGAACTTTTCAAGGAGGTGCGCTGTGACGCTCCTTGCGGTCGGTGTTGACGTCAGTCAACACACCTTGGACGT
>JALWUZ010000752.1 GCA_027079895.1 Anaerolineae bacterium | reverse complement strand
CGCGGAGGGCCGCTGCGATGGCTTCCAGGTCGTATCCGTCCACTTCCTGGACGTGCCAGTGGTAGGCGCGGAAGCGGGCCGGAACGTCCTCGGTGAAGGCCAGGTCGGTTGTCCCTTCGATGGAGATTTTGTTGTCGTCGTAGAGGTAGATCAGTTTCCCCAGGCCCAGGTGCCCGGCGAGGCTGGCCGCCTCGTGGCTGATCCCCTCCATCAAGTCGCCGTCGGAGACGATGGCGTAGGTGAAGTGGTCGAAGATGGGGAAGCCGGGGCGGTTGAAGGTGGCGGCCAGGAAGCGTTCGGCGATGGCGACGCCCACGCCGGTGGCGAATCCCTGCCCCAGCGGGCCGGTGGTCATCTCGACGCCGGGGGTGAGGCCGTATTCCGGGTGGCCGGGGGTGCGGCTGCCCCACTGCCGGAAGTGTTTCAGTTCCTCCAGCGGGAGGTCGTAGCCGGTCAGGTGGAGGAGGCTGTAGAGGAGCATCGAGCCGTGCCCCGCCGAGAGGATGAAGCGGTCGCGGTTGGGCCAGGCGGGGTTGGCGGGGTTGTGTTTGAGGAAGCGGGTCCAGAGCACGTAGGCCATGTCCGCCGCGCCCATCGGCATACCGGGGTGGCCGGAGTGGGCCTGTTGTACGCCGTCCATCGCCAGCGTGCGCAGGGTGTTGATGCAGAGTGTGTCCAGGTTGTCGTTCATCGTTACTCCCTTCCACGTGGATTTGTCGTCGAGCAGAGCAGCCCCAATTGTACCCGGAAAAGTGGTGTTGGCAAGGGGCAAAAAGGAAGACCTCCGGCACGGCGGCGCGGAGGTCTTCAGGGTGCTGATGGGGTGGGATTAGCGGAATAGCAGCATGAGCAGTGTCAATCCCACGACGATGAGGGCGACGGCGGGCAGGATACGAAAGAGATGAGTCTGCCGGAACATGTCTCCTCCTCCTGTGAGTGATGGGACGGGAATCATCCCTATCCTACCATCAGTTAGGCGGAGGCTCAATAGGATGTTGGTACCATTTTCTCCGAGAAGTGGAAGTGCGGCAGCGCAACGTCAGACAGTCGTTTGGGGCCGGTATTCCCCCCATTCCCGGCGGAGGACGGCGCAGATCTCCCCCAGGGTGCAGTCGGCCTCGACGGCGGCGATGAAGAGCGGCATCAGCGGTTCGTCGGGGGAGCGGGCGGCGGCGGAGATGCGGGAGAGGGCGGCCGAGGCCCGCGCTCCGTCCCGCCGGGCCCGCAGGTCGGCCAGACGGGCCCGCTGCCGCGCTTCGACGGCCGGGTCCACCACCAGGCGGGGCAGGTTCACCGCGTCTTCCTCGATTTGATAGGCGTTGACGCCGACGACGATCTGCTCCCGGCTCTCCACGGCCTGCTGGTAACGGTAGGCGGCGTTGGCGATCTCCCGCTGGATGAAGCCCTGTTCGATGGCCGCCAACGCGCCCCCCATCCCGTCAATGCGCTCGATGTAGTCCGCAGCCCGCCGCTCGATTTCGTCGGTCAGGTGCTCGATGAGGTAGGAGCCGGCCAGCGGGTCAACGGTGTTGGCGACGCCGGATTCGTGGGCGATGATCTGTTGGGTGCGGAGGGCGATGCGCACCGAGTCCTCCGTCGGCAACCAGAGGGCCTCGTCGCGGGAGTTGGTGTGGAGCGATTGAGTGCCGCCCAGCACCGCCGCTAACGCCTGCAACGTCACCCGGACGACGTTGTTCTCCGGCTGCTGGGCGGTGAGGGTGCAGCCGGCGGTCTGGGTGTGGAAGCGCAGCCGCCAACTGCGGGGGTTGCGGGCCTGGAACCGTTCCCGCATGATGCGGGCCCAGAGCCGCCGGGCGGCGCGGAATTTGGCGATCTCCTCCAGGAAGTCGTTGTGGGCGTTGAAGAAGAACGAGAGGCGCGGCCCGAAGGTGTCCACGTCCAGGCCGGCCTCGATGGCCGCCTGGACGTAGGCGATGCCGTTCGCCAGGGTGAAGGCCACTTCCTGGACGGCGGTGGAGCCGGCCTCGCGGATGTGGTAGCCGCTGATGCTGATGGTGTTCCACTTCGGCACTTCGGCGGCGCAGTAGCGGAAGAGATCTGTCACCAGCCGCATGGAGGGGCGCGGCGGGAAGATGTACGTCCCTCTGGCGATGTACTCCTTGAGGATGTCGTTCTGCACCGTGCCGCGCAGGAGGCGGGGGGCGACGCCCTGTTCTTTGGCGATGGCGACGTACATTGCCAGCAGGATGGCCGCCGGCGCGTTGATGGTCATCGAGGTGCTGACTTTGTCCAGGGGGATGCCGTCGAACAGGACGCGCATGTCGTCCAGGCTGCTGATGGAGACGCCCACTTTGCCCACTTCTCCCTCGGCCAGGGGGTCGTCGGCGTCGTAGCCGATCTGGGTGGGCAGGTCGAAGGCGATGGAGAGCCCCGTCTGTCCCTGGGAGAGCAGGTATTTGTAGCGGGCGTTCGACTCTTCGGCGGTGGCGTATCCGGCGTACTGGCGCATAGTCCACAGCCGGCCGCGATACATCGTCGGCTGGACGCCGCGCGTGAACGGGTATTGGCCGGGGAAGCCCAAGTCGGCCAGGTAGTCCGTCTCCACGTCGGCCGGGGTGTAGATGCGTTCCAGCGGCAGGCCGGAGAGTGTCTCGAACCGCTCCCGCCGCTCCGGGAAACGGGAGATGACTTTCGCAACGGTGGTGGCTTCCCAATCTCGTTTGGCGCGTTTCAGGTCGTCCATCGGTTGCTCCTTGACAACTCGGCGCAAAGCCATATACTTCAATCCACACCCTCCTATGGGGGAGGGCGGGCTTGGATACATCAGAATCAGGAGGTGAACGGTGAACGAATCCCGGTTGGTGATGAATCAGGGGCCTCAGGTCGGCCAGACTTTCGTAATCGCCGGTGACAGGGAGATGTTGACAATCGGGCGCGATCCGAGCAATGATTTCGTCATCGGCGACCCCCAGGTCTCGCGGCAGCACGCCCGTATCGTGCGGCGGGGGGACGCGCTGGTGTTGGAGGACACGGGGAGCACGAACGGGACGTTCGTCAACGGGGTGCGCCTGACCGGGCCGCACACGCTGTCCAACGGGGATGTGGTCGGCCTGGGGGATTCGGTCGTGCTGACTTTTTACGGTTCGGGCCCCGCCGTGACGGTGCCGCTCGGCGGCGCGGCGACGGCCGTCGGTGCGCCCCCGTCCACGCCGCCCCCGCC
>JALWUZ010000751.1 GCA_027079895.1 Anaerolineae bacterium | reverse complement strand
GCCCCGCGCCCAGGTGGGCCAGCAATTTCGGCGCGGCCTCGTATGCGACGGCAGCGGTCAACGCTCCCACCGTCCCCGCCCCGAACCCGCGCCGCAGCAGACCGTACATCGTCAGCCCGGCCAGCCAGAGGTGCGCCAGGGCCGCCAGATTGAACCCCACCGCCAGCGGCCACCAGGGGAGGAACAGAAACAGCCAGTTCGGGGGGTAGTAGAGCCCGGCGAGCGGGTTGGCGGCGAAGGGGGTCCCGCTCATAATCGTGGGCCGCCACAGGGGGAAACGCCTCTCTTCCCACAACGCCCGGCGGGTGAAATGGGCGTTCGGCCAGTGAGTCACGGCCAGGTCGGAATGGGGCGCGGACTGCGACCAGAGCCACCAGGTCGGGTGGGCGACTGCCGGCCACAGCAGCACCACCGCCAGCAGCAACAGCAGCCCCGCCGCCGCGCAGCCCCTCACCGACGCACGGCCCATACCTCCACCCCCTGGGACGAGAACAACAACTCCCCCTCTGGCCGCGCCCCGCCGAGCCGCCGTTCGCGCGGGCCGCGCAGCAGGTAGCGCACCCGATTCTCCCGCAGAAAAGCGGCCTGCTCCGTCGGCGACATCCGGCCGGCGAAGAAAGCCTCCACCTGAGCGCGGCGGCGGGGCGCGTCCACCGTCTCGAAGGGATGGCCGTATACCACCGCCTGCCCCGCCCAGGCCGGGACGAACATCCCCATCTGCGGCGAGCAGAGCACCACCGCTTCGTGGCTCACCTCCCGGCGCAGAAACCGGAGGGCCTCCCACTCCCCATTGCTGAGGTAAAAACGAGGCTCCCCGGAGAACGCGCCCAGGACGAGCGTCAGCATCAGGAACAGGTTGCCCAGGGCAGCGAAACCGAGCAGAGCAGCGGTCGCCGGGCCGCGCCGCCGCGCCCGTATCCGGGGGAGAAGCGACCGCTGCCACCCCTGAGCCGCCAGCAATGCCAGCGGCACCTCCAGTCCGAGGGAGAGCCGGCGTTGCAGGGCGAGCGGTACGTACATCCCGACCGCGGCGGCCAGCACCCAGGCCAGGAGCAGCAGATCGCCGTCGGAGCGGCGGCGGGCCGCCCGTGCCATCCCCGGCAGGGCGAGGACGGTCAGGACGCCGCCGGCCAGCAACCAATCCCAGGGGGGCGGCGACGGGGTCTGATTCTGCGCACTCCAACCGGCGAGCACCGGGTCGGCGCGGATGGCCGCCAGGCCGTAGAGGGGATAGAGCACCGCCAGCAGCCCCGTCACCGTCACCTTCCACGCGGCTCCGCGGTCGAGGCGGCGGTCCCGTCCCCAGCGGAAGGCGAGCCAGAGCGCGAGCGTGCCGTACACCGGAATGACGCCGAAAGGCTGCAACACCCCCAAAAACAGCGCGGCTCCGGCGGCCTGGAGCAGCCCCCGACGGTCAGGGCCGCCGGGACGGGCCAGCGTCATCAGCACCACCAACATCAGCGCGATCGCCAGGGGGAAATGGAAGGTGTCCAGAATCGCGGGGAAGACGAACGCCTCCGGCACCAGCAGGTCGGAGGTGAGGTAGCCGGTCAGCGCGACCAGCCAGCCCAGCCCGGACGCGACGGCGAGGAGCAGCCAGGCGGTGAACGGCGCGGACGCACCGCCGACAAACCGCGTGAAGGAGTAGGCAACCAGGAGCAGAAAGAGCCCGGCCAGCAGGCGGGCGACGTGGTAGGTGACAATCAGCGGCAGCCCCAGCCAGCGGCTCACGTGGCCGAGGAGGAGGTGCGCGACGAACAGGTACGCTCCCCGTTGCTCCTCCGGCGTGAAGGCCAGCCGGAAACGCAGGTGTCCGTCAGCCCCCTGCCGCATCTTGGCGAGGTAGGAATGACCGTCGAGCGGATTGAGCAGTATGCCGGTGAAGTGGGCCTGCTCCGGCGTCGCCGCCCAGGCGATGAGGTAGGGGAGGCTGCTCACGAGGAGAATCAGCAGCGCAGCCCCGACCACCTTACGCCACGCCGAGACACCTTCCCTCACTGCTGCTCGTCAGTCGCCGCGCCGTCCGGGGTCGCGGTCGTCCCACCCGCCCCCGGGTGCGCGGTCGTCTCGACCGCGCCAGCCATATCCGGGGCCGCGGTCGTCCCGCCCACACCAGGGGACGCGCCCGTCCCGGTCGCATCTGGTGACGCGGTCGTCCCGACCGCCCCGGCCGCATCTGGTGACGCGGCCGTCACGACCGCACCGACCGCAAACGCCTTCATCAACAGCCACGGCAGCAAGAACCCCACCAGGGCCAACGCTCCGAGACCGACCAACTGAGAGGTCAACTGGCCCACCCCGTCGGCGATGAACCCCGCCGCAGGGAAGAAGCCGGTCACGCCCTGCCCGGCGACGGTGTGATACTCCGTCAGGCCGACCCCGTTCCAGCCCGCGCCCTGCCGCCCGTCGGCGAAGAGGGCCACCGCCAGGACGCCCCACAGCCCGCCGAAAATGCCCAGCGGCACCGCCGCCGTCCCGTCCGGCAGACGGAGCACCCGCTCCACCAGATAGACCCCCAGCGGCAGCACCAGCCCGGCCACCGTCCCCACGACCAGCGCGGCCCAGGGAGGGACGAAGGGGGCCCCGGCGGCGATGGCGACGAACCCCGCCGCCGCCCCTCGCGCCGCCATCAACGGCTCGGCGTACCCCACCGTGAACCAGGCGTAAGTCTGGACGGCCAGCGTCCCGCCGGCCCCGGCCAGCAGCACGTTGAGGGCCACGCGGGGCAGGGAGAGCGTCGCCCCGGCGACGTGGAAAGGCGTGCTCAGCGACCAGCCCAACAGCCCCACCCCGAACAACATCGCCCCCAGGTGAGCCAACAGGGGGAAGTGCGCCGGCGGCATCTCCGCCACCTCCTCCGCGTCGGACGGCAGCCGCATCCCCAGCCCGCTCAACGCTCCCAGCGCGGCCATCCCGCCCAGAAAGTAAACCACCCCCGCTCCGGCGTAGTCCACGAACCCGTGCCCGCGCTCCATCGTCGTGCCCAGATTGGCCAGCCAGCCGCCCCCCCAGGCCCAGCAGGCGGCCAGGGGGAACACCACGGCGGCCACCGTCAGCCCGACGGCGACCACCTGCCAGCCCCGCGCCCGGTCGTGGAGGCTCAGCGTCGGCAGGAGCACCGCCCCCGCCACCGCCGGGAGATAGGTCACGAAGAGAGCCATCGCCGCCGGTGTGGCCGCTTC
>JALWUZ010000750.1 GCA_027079895.1 Anaerolineae bacterium | reverse complement strand
CCTGCCACTTGCACACTTGCCACCTGCAAACCTGCCACTTGCACACTTGCCACCTGCAAACCTGCCACTTGCACACTTGCCACCTGCAAACCTGCCACTTGCACACTTGCCACCTGCAAACCTGCCACTTGCAAACTTACCACTTGCCTGTCTGTACGTCGCCACCTATGCCCTGGGGCGCGTCGTGGACGAGGAGGAGGCCCCGCAGATCACCCGCAGTTGGTTCGACGAGTGGCGGCTGAGCCCGCTGGTGGAGTCCGCTCTGCGGGAGCGCGGTCTGGATGAAGGGGCGGCGGCCTGGCAGACTCTGCTCCTCAAGGTGCTCATCGCCCATCAACGCTGGTTCGAGGTGGGGACGGCGCGGCAGGTGCTGGAGTCCTTGCTGCGCGATGGGGATGTGCGGTATCTCATCCATGTCAATCGGTACCGGGGCGTCCTGTGGTTCAACAAGGAGGCGTTCGAGGAACTGCTGGACTGGCTGCTGTTCGTAGCCATCATCACGCCGGGGGCGGACGAGGAGTGGAGCCGCGCCTTCATCGAGCAGGCGAAGCAGGCGGCGGCGGGGGCCGGGTATCGCGTCGAGCGGATGTTGGAGATAATCGGCTTGGAGCAGCAAGAGGAGTGAGCACAATGGAGACTACCGCCCGCGTCTGGTTCGAGGTGACGTTCGACATCGCCTACCTGGTCATCATCTGGGGGCTGGTGGTCACGATGATCCGCCGCCGGAACACGGTGCGCCCATCAGACCGCCTGGTGGCCCGCCTGGTCACAATCGCCTTTACGCTCCTGGCGTTCGGGGACACCGGCCATGTCGGGTTCCGCGTGCTGGTCTACGTGCTGCGGGAGCACGTCCCCTTTGGAACGCCAGCCGGTCTGCTGGGGCTGGGGAAACTCGCTACCGCCGTCACGGTGACGCTTTTCTACGTGCTGATGGTCGCCGTCTGGCGGCACCGTTTCGACAAGCGGTACGGCCCACTGGAATACCTGATGTTCGGCGCCGCGCTCCTGCGGTTGATTATGCTCACGATGCCCGCTAACCGCTGGGACAGTCCGGTATCCCCCCATCCCTGGGCGATCATCCGCAACCTGCCGTCGCTGGTACAGGGCTTGGTCGCCTTCTCCTTCCTGCGGGATGGCGGCCGTCAGGGGGACCGGGCCTTCTGGTGGATGGGGATTATGATCCTCATCTCATTCGCCTGCTATATGGCGGTCGTGCTCCTGGTGCAGCAGATACCGCTCATCGGCCTGTTGATGATTCCCAAGACGATCGCCTACCTGGTGATGGCCTTCCTGGCCTACAAAGCGTTGTACGGAGCGTCCAATGGAACTGAACGAGCAACTGCGTGACCAACTTCTGGCTTATCAGCGGAACGAGATCACCGAACACCACATCTACTCTCGACTGGCGAAGGTGGTCAAATCCCCGGAGAACCGGCGCATTCTGGAGAAAATCGCCGCCGACGAACTGCGCCACTATCACGAGTGGAAGAGGCACACCGGCCAAGAGGTTCACCCCAGCCGCTTCCAAATCCTCAAGTACTACTGGATCAGCCGCCTGTTCGGGTTCACCTTCGGCATCAAACTGATGGAGATGGGCGAGGAGCAAGCCCAAGTGAGTTACGACCTCCTGCGCCGGGCCGTCCCGGAGGCGGAGCACATCATCCGCGAGGAGCAGGAACACGAGCAGATGTTGATCGGCATGCTGGACGAGGAGTTGCTGCGCTACGTCGGCTCCATCGTCCTGGGGCTGAACGACGCGCTCGTCGAACTGACCGGCGCCCTGGCGGGGCTGACGCTGGCGTTGCAGAACACGCAGTTGATCGCCCTGACCGGCTCCATCACCGGTATCGCTGCCGCCCTCTCGATGGGAGCGTCGGAGTACCTCTCCACCAAGACGGAGGACACGGTCAAGAGCCCGCTGCGGGCCTCGGTCTACACCGGATTGGCCTACATCGCCACCGTGTTGCTGCTCATCATGCCCTACCTGCTGCTGAGCGATTTCTACCTCTGCCTGGGAGCGACGCTCATAGTGGCGGTGCTCATCATCGCCGTCTTCAACTACTACATCTCCGTCGCCAAAGAGACCCCCTTCAAGGCCCGTTTCCTGGAGATGGCGGGGTTGAGCCTCGGCGTGGCCGCGTTGAGTTTTCTGGTGGGCTACCTGCTGCGCACCGTCTGGGGCATCGAAGTGTGAGATTTGAGGAGGTGAACGATGGAGTACCGCAGGTTAGGACGGGCCGGCCTCAAGGTCAGTGCCCTCGGACTGGGCGGCTGGCTCAGTTTCGGCGACGCGGTTCGCGACCCCGACCGGGCCCGCGAGATCATCGTCACGGCCTACGAGGGGGGCGTCAACTTCTTCGACATCGCCGACGTGTACGCCAAAGGGGAGGCGGAGCGGCTGATGGGCGCCATCCTGCGCGAGTTCCCCCGGCACACACTGGTGATTTCGAGCAAGGTCTTCTGGCCGATGAGCGACGACGTGAACGACCGCGGGCTCTCGCGCAAGCACATCATGGAGTCGGTGGAGAAATCGTTGCAGCGCATCGGCACCGACTACCTCGACCTGTACTTCTGCCACCGGTACGACCCGGAGACGCCACTGGAGGAAGTCGTCCGGGCGATGGACGACCTGGTGCATCAGGGCAAGGTGCTGTACTGGGGTACCAGCGAGTGGAGCGGGACGCAGATCGCCGAGGCGGTCTGGATGGCGCGGCGGCACAACCTCTACCCGCCCCAGGTGGAACAGCCGCAGTACAACCTGTTCCATCGCCGACGGGTGGAGCACGAGATTCTGCCGATTGCGGAGCGGTACGGCCTCGGCCTGACCACCTTCAGCCCGCTGGCGGGGGGAGTGCTCACCGGGAAGTACGACGCCGGACTGCCGGATGACAGCCGGATGGCACGCCACGAGTGGCTGCGCGGACGGATGACCGAGGAAAAGCTGCGGCAGGTGCGCCATCTGAAGCCGCTCGCCGACGACTTGGGGCTCACCAGGGCGCAACTGGCGTTGGCCTGGCTCCTGCACCGGCCGGGGGTGAGCAGCGTCATCACCGGCGCGACCTCCGTCACCCAGGTGCAGGAGAACCTCCAGGCCGCCGCGGTCACTCTGAACGAGGATGTGCTGGCGCAGATCGAGACCATCGCGTCGGAGGGCTAGGCCATCGCAAGTTGCCCCTAGAGCCGGATTGGTGTACA
>JALWUZ010000749.1 GCA_027079895.1 Anaerolineae bacterium | reverse complement strand
TCTCCGCCTGCTCCGAGACCTCCGCCGTCGGATGAATCCTGATGCCCATCAATCCCCCTTTCATTTCGTTTTGACGTTACCGCTCAGAACCCGCGCCCCGCCTGGGAGCGGTTCTGCTCCTCCAACAACTCCTTGATCTCGCGCAGTTCCTCCATGACCTCCTTGCTCGTCTTGCTGTTCTTGTACGCCATGACGATCAACTTGACGGACACCAGGAACACCGCGAGTTCCAGGAGCAACTCGCGCGTCAATCCTTTCACCACCAGGGACACCGCGAAGAGGACGAAGGTAATCACGATGATGGCCCAGGAGCCTGTGTCGAAGTGCTCGTTCATCTCACACCTCCGCGTCATTCGAGATATTCGGTCAGTTGCCGCACATTGGCCGCGATCGTTTCGACGTACCTGTTCTTGATGCGCAGGAACAGGCCGCGGGCCATTCGTTCGTTGTAGATGTGGGCGATCCTGTTCCTGTCGGCCAGCATGTCCAACAGTAACTCCCCGTCCACCAACAACCCCATCTTCGCCCCTTCCTTGATGCACGACCGGGGGCTCCGGCAGCGGATGCCCTCGTACTGGAGGAATATCTTGGCGGTCTTCCACAGCAGTTCGAACGTGAACTCGAAACGCTGGATGGCGCCGTCCTCGTCCAAATCGTCGGCTGCCCGCTCGACGGCGTCCGCCAACCGCTCGAAGGCCGCTTGCAGTCTGCCGGCCGCACGCACCAGGTCATCCCTGTTCATACACCACTACCCCGTCCCGCTCGACGATCTCCCTGAACCACGGCTCTACCTGTTCCAGACAGACCAGGTCCACGCTAAATATCCCCAACACCTCATCCAGCCGCTCGCGGAGCAGCCGCTCGGTTCTCACGTCCATCTCCACCCCTTCCAGCGCGATGTCGTAATCGGAGTACTGCGTCCCCGTGCCGCGCACCCGGGAGCCGAACCAGATGACCCGCTCCGGCCGGACGAAGTCGAGGATGGCGCGGACGATGCGGGGGATATTCGGGTCCGCGTGCGCCGCCGCGCTGTCACCCATCGGCCACCTCACCGACCTCCGCAATCCGCCCCACTGCGTCGAACCACTGAGCCCGATACCGAGCCGGGGCGCGGTTCGCGTCCTCGGTGTACAGGAGCAGATGCACCCGCACGCTCAGCCTGTTCACGGAGAACACCCTGGGATGAAGTCCACCTTCCTCTTCCTATCCCGCTTCCCCCGCCGGCCACTCCACCGCGAACCCGCGCCCCTCCGAGCGCACCAGTGGCAGCCGGGCCGTCGCGCCTTTCTCAACCCGCATCCCCTCTTCGAGACACGTCAGGCGGAAGATCTCCATCGCCTCCCCGTCCCCGTCCACCCGCACCGCCCGGTACCCGGCCCGGCGCACCTCCCCCAGCACCGACCGGGACGCCCGCCGCAACTCTCGATAGACCCGCAGCGATGCCTCCATGTACTGCTTCGTCAACCGGGCCTTCAACGCCAACCCCTGCGGCGTGACGAAATACTTCAGCCGCCGCCGCTCCATCCGCACCGCCTTGACGTACCCCTTGCGAATCAGCCGTTTCAAGTACCAGTTGACGCTGCCGACCGCCACCCCCAACTGAGCGGCCAGCCCGGCCTGAGTCACCTCAGGATTGCGCTCCAACGCCTCCAGAATTTGCAGATCGCGCTCCGTCTCCGACATCGGCTCCGCACCCGCGCCCCCGACGCCCCCCCCGTCGCGGCTCAAAATTCAGTGACTGAAGTTTACCACACCCATCCGGCCTGTCAAACCCCGTCTCACCGGAACAGCGGGGACAACAACGCCATCAGCACCCCCGCCGCGATGACCGACGCCACCTGTCCCGCCGTGTTCGCCCCCAGCGCGTGCATCAGGATGAAATTCTGGTCGTCCTCCTCCCAGGCGATCTGCTGCGCCAGCCGTCCGCTCATCGGGAAAGCACTGATCGCCGCCGCTCCCACCAACGGATTGATCCGCCGTCCTGAAAGCAGACACACCAACTTCCCGAACAGGATCCCCCCGACGGTGTCCAGCGCGAAGGCCAACAGCCCCAGCAAGAGCACCTTCGCCGTCCCCCAGTTGAGGAACGCCGCCCCCTGCATCATCGAGCCGACCACCAGCCCCAGGAACAACGTCGCCGTGTTGGTGATCGCCTCCTTCGCCGTGCGACTGAGCCCGTCCACTACCCCCGACTCCTGCATCAGATTGCCCAGCATCAGCGTGGCGACCAGCGGCGCGGCCTGCGGCAGAAACACTCCGGCCAGCACCGTCACCACGATCGGGAAGAGAATCACCGCCGTTTTGGAGACCGGCCGGGGCGTGTACTCCATCCGTATCGCCCGCTCCCGCCGGGTGGTGAACAGGCGCATCAACGGCGGCTGGATGATCGGCACCAGGCTCATATACGAGTAGGCCGTCACCGCGACCGCCGCCGCCAGCCCCGGCGTCTCGAACAGATGCTCTAACTTGGCCCCCACGTAGATCACCGTCGGCCCGTCAATGGCCCCGATGACCCCGATACTGGTCGCCTCCGCCAGATTGAACCCCAGCAGCACCGCCGCTACCAGCGTCCCGAAGATTCCCAGGTGGCCCAACGCCCCCATCAGCACGAAGACCGGCTGGCTCAACAGCGGGCGCATATCCATCATCGCCCCGACCCCCAGGAAAATCAGCAGCGGGAACAACTCCGTATCCAACCCGGCCCGCTTCAACACCCCGAACAGCCCATCTTCGCCCAGCACGTAGGCCGCCACCGGCAGATTCCCCAGCAGGCAGCCGAACCCAATCGGCAGGAGCAGCGTCGGCTCGTACTCTTTGGCGATCGCCAGGTACATCAACAGCCCGCCGACGGCCACCATCACTACCTGCTGCCAGGTGATGGTCAACGCGCCCCCCAGCAGCCCGCTCCAATCAATCCCGCCCATCGTCGCCCAACTCCAACAACCGCTCCCCGTAGGCCACCTGCTGCCCCGCCGTGACGTAGACCGTCCCCACCGTCCCCGCCCGCTGGGCGCGGATGACGTTATCCATCTTCATCGCCTCGATGACCACCAAATCATCCCCGGCCGCGACCGTCTGGCCGGGGCGCACGACGACCGTCTTGACCACCCCCGGCAGCGGGGCCGTCACCGTCCCGGCGGCGGCCGGCGGTGCGGTTGACCGCGGCTCCGCCTCCTCCACCGCCGCCTCTTCCTCCACCG
>JALWUZ010000748.1 GCA_027079895.1 Anaerolineae bacterium | reverse complement strand
GGAGGTTGGCAGCCCGCACGCTCGTCGTCTGACTGGAAAGCACCACCGCAGCGGAGACCATCACCAGAGCCTCCGCCGAGGTCAGCACCAGCATCAGCGTCAACAGCACCGGCGGAGCCGTCCAGCCCTTGAAGAAGTACAATCCCACCAGGTAGACGGTGATACCGAGATAGGAGGCCAGCAGCGGCGGAATCAACGCCGCCAGCGTCTTCCCCAGGTAGAGTTGGGCGTCGGTCAACGGCGTCGCCAGGAGCGGCTCCAGACTGCGCCGCTCCCGCTCCCCGACGAAAGTCTCCAGCGCGATGACCAGTGAGAAGGAGATGGGGAAGAAGCCGACCACCATCAGCATAAACGGTATCAGCCGCTCGCCGATGATCGGGCTCCCGTACTTGGCGACCCAGCGCAGGGCCATGTTGGCCACGAAACTCATCAACACGGGGAAGAAGAGCGTCAAAATGACGATCGGCGTCACGAGCCGCCAGTCGCGGAGCGTATCCCGCACCTCGCGGCTTACCAGGGTAAGCACCATCCGCCAAGACTCCCGCGTCGTATCGCGCTGACTAATCGCTCTCGTCGTCATCGTTCTCCTCCTCTTCCTTCTCCTCGACCACTTGCAGATAAACGTCCTCCAAACTGCGGGAGACGGGCCCCAGCGTGACCACCTTCACGCCGTGGAGCGTCAGCCGCTGGAGCAGGATGGGATTGACCCGCTCTGGGTCGGCGGTGACGTACTGCACCGTGTCCCCGTTGTACGCGGTGACTTCCACCAAGTCGGTGAGGAGCGACAGCACGCCGCCGGCGTTGCCAACCACCTTCAACTCCATCACCGGCGGCCCCAGCAGGCGGTCTTTCAACTCCGTCGGCGTCCCCTGGATGACGATCTCCCCGCGGCGGATGATGGCGATGCGGTCGGCCAACATCTCCGCTTCCGTCAAGTTGTGGGTGCAGACGATGATCGCCCGCCGATGGTGGCGCAGGGCGGCGATGGCGTCCCGTACCAGTTTGGCACTGTACGGGTCCATCGCCGAGGTGGGCTCGTCCAGCAGCAAGACCGCCGGCTCGTGCAACATCGCCCGCACCAGAGCCATCTTCTGCCGCATACCTTTCGAGTAAGTGCCCATCCGCTGGTCCCAGGCCTCCGGCATTTTGAAATCCGCCAGCAGTTTCCGCGCCCGCCGTTCACATTCGGCGTCGTCCAGCCCCATCAGCCGCCCGAAGAACTTGAGGTAATCCCCGCCCCGCATGCGCAGGTAGAGTCCGGGCCGTTCGGTCAACAGGCCGACGTTCCGCCGCACCATCTCCGGCTCCTCGGTCACGTCGTACCCGGCGACGATCGCCTGCCCCTCCGTCGGGCGCAGGATGGCCGACAGCATCCGTACCGTCGTCGTCTTGCCGGCCCCGTTAGGGCCGAGCAGAGCCAGTATCTCCCCCGGCGACACCGTCAGCGTCACGCCCTTCACGGCGGCAAAGCCGTCGAAAATCTTGGTCAAATTGCGCAATTCGATCATTTGTTCTCCTCGGTCTTGCGAGCGTCCGTACTCCGGCCCGAACGGGCAAGGGTATTATACCTCACCCAGGTGTGGAACAAAACCGCCGGCCACCCTCGCGCCCGATGCGCCGCTTTAACGGAGCGCGTCCGTGAAGATCGCCACCGCCTCGTCCAACTGCTCCTCGGTGATGATGAGCGGCGGTATCCAGCGGATGACGTTCCCGTCTGTGCCGCAGGTCAGCAACAAGAGGCCGTTCTCCTTACACGCCTGCTGGACACTCTTGGCGCGGGCCTTGTCGGGGGCGCGTCCGCCGGGGACGACGAACTCGACCCCCACCATCAGCCCCAGGCCGCGCACCTCGCCGATGTCGGGGTGGTGCGCCTGTATCTCCCGCAGCTGGGCCAACAGTTTCTCCCCCAGACGGGCGGCGTTCTCCACCAGGTGCTCCTCCTGCATCACGCGGATGGTGGCTTCGGCGGCGGCGCAGGCGACAGCGTTGCCGCCATACGTCCCGCCGTGACTGCCCTCCTTCCATCGCTCCATCAGTTCCCGCCGGGCCGCGATTCCGCTCAGCGGCAGCCCGGAGGCCAGCCCCTTCGCCATCACCAGAACGTCCGGGACGACGCCGAAATGCTCCAGGGCGAAGAACTTGCCGGTGCGCCCGAAGCCGCTCTGCACCTCGTCCAGAATGAGCAAAATGCCATACTCGTCGCAGATCTCCCGCAGACCGCGCAGGAACTCGGCCGGCGGCACGACGTAGCCCCCCTCTCCCAGCACCGGCTCCACCAGGATAGCCGCCGTCTCCTCCGGCGCGGTCTGACTGCGGAGCAGGAAACGCACCTGTTCCAGCGGCCAGTCGCACCGGCAGTGAGAGCCGTACAACTCCGGGTTGGCCTCCATCTTGGGACAGCGGTAACAGTAGGCGTAGGGCGCAAAGAACACCCCGGCCATCAACGGCTGGTAGCCGACCCGGTAGACAGTCTTGGAACTGGTGAGGGACATCGTGCCGACCGTGCGCCCGTGGAAGGAGCGTTGGAAAGCGATGATATTGGTGCGTCCGGTGGCCTGGCGGGCCAATTTGACCGCCGCCTCGACCGCCTCCGCGCCGCTGTTGGAGAAGAAAAAGGTATCCAGTTCCGGCGGCACCACCTCCCGCAGAGCGGCGATCAGGCGCAGCATCGGCTCGTGGACGAAGCCGATGTTCGCCTGGAGGTGCAAACCCAACCCGGCCTGCTTCCGCACCGCCTCGACGACGCGCGGATGGCAGTGGCCGGTGTTGACGACGCCGATACCGCTGGTGAAATCCAGGTAACGGCGGCCCGTGTCGTCCCAGACGTAGGCTCCCTCTCCGCGCACGAGGGGGGTATCCAGCAAATGAGTCCACACCGGCGAGACGTGCTCCCTGGGGTCATCCTGTTTGGTGATCATCGTTTCCTCCTGGGATGAGATGAATCTTCAGAGAAAGATCGAACTGCCTCCCCCCTGAGGCTCGGAACCTGCGGGGGGATGACCAGGTGCGGCGTAGTATACGACGGTTGGCCCATCTGGGCAAACGGGCGGGCGGGGATTCGACCGCCGAAACAGAAACCCCATTCACTGCGCTTGAGTTAGGCCTCAAGGCTTTTCAACGTTTTAACATTTGACGGGTAGACAAGGGGGGCACCCGGCGATTGAGCCGTTGCATTCGCTGTTGGAGGGTGCTGGGTAGGCGATG
>JALWUZ010000747.1 GCA_027079895.1 Anaerolineae bacterium | reverse complement strand
GGGCGACCCGGCGGGTCGCCCCTACACCGGGTCGCCCCTACACCGGGTCGCCCCCACCGGCGGGGACGTGGATACAAATCTGCCCCTGGCATGATGCCAGGGCAGAGGGCGTTCCGTTTTCGCTTGTACCCGCTTATCACAAACGACACTCGCGGAGGCAACGCAATGGACAAACAGATTATCGCCACCGACGGCGCACCGGCCGCCGTCGGGCCCTACTCCCAGGCCGTGCGCGTCGGGGACTTCGTTTTCACCGCCGGGCAGTTGGGCCTCGTCCCCGGCACCAAAGAATTTGCCGGGCCGGACATCGAAGCCCAGACCCGGCAAGCGTTGGAAAATCTGCGGGCGGTGCTGGAAGCCGCCGGCTCCGGCCTGGCGCGGGTCGTCAAGACCACCGTCTTCCTCCAGGACATCGGGGAGTTCGGCCGGATGAACGCCGTCTATGCCGAGTTCTTCGGCGAGAACCCGCCGGCCCGTTCGGCGGTCGAGGTCGCCGCCCTGCCGCTGGGAGGCCGCATCGAAATCGAGGCGGTGGCGGTCGCCGGATAACTACACCGCGTCGCTCTCCCGCTTCGTCAGGTAGTGAATGCCCCGGTCAATTTCGACGTAGCCCGCCTTGCGGAACAGGGCGTAGGAGGGCGCGTTGTCGCTTTCGACCAGGGCGGCGATAATCCGCATACCCTGTTCCCGCAACACCTCCTCCGCCGCCGCGATGAGCCGGGCCGCGTACCCCCGCCGCCGATACTCCGGGTCAACGGCCAGGCGGTTGATCCACCCCTTGCGGCTGTCGTGGGTGGCGACGACGGCCCCTACCAGCCGCCCGTCCACCTCCAGCCCCAGGATCGTCTGTACGCCGGTGGCGAGTTGCCGCGCGATACCGGCGCGGCTGTCCCTCCCCTGCGGCTTGACGGAGTGCAGCCCCGCCCGCAGCCACAGGGCCAACAGCGCGTCGTAATCCTCCATCCCCAGACGGCGAACAGTGACGTTCTCCTCCATCACACCTCCCGCTTCTTCCAACGTCCCAGACGGAACAGGACGATGAACAACAGCCCGTTGCTGAGATTGGCGACCATCCGCCCCCACCAGACACCGGTCAGCCCCAGCCCCACCAGCCGCGAGAGGCCGTAGGCCAGCGGCACCTCGATCCCCCACAGCGTGAGCAGGTTGACGACCATCGCCGGAGTCGTATCCCCCGCGCCGTCGAACCCCCGCGCCAGCACCACCCCCACGATGACCGGCACCAGCGCGGGCGCGAGGATGTGCAAAGCCTGGGTGCCGATCTCCACCACCTGCGGCGTCGGGTCGAAGAGCGTCATCAGCGGGCGGGAGTAGAGCAGAATCGCCGCCATCACCAGCGTCATGTACGCCCCGGCATACGCGCTCACCCACCACGCGCTCGCCTCCGCCCGGCGGGGACGGCCCGCTCCGAGGTTCTGGCCGACCAGGGTACTGGCGGCGTTCCCCAGGCCGAAGCCGGGGATGAGGGCGATGAGGACGATGCGGTTGGCGACTCCGTAGCCGGCGGTGGCGAAGGTGCCGTACAGTCCCACCAGCCCCACGATCGCCAGGCGCGAGGAGGAGCGCAGCACCATCTGGACGGTGCTCGGCCAGGCGATGCCGATGATGCGGGCCATCAGCGGGAAATCGGGCCGCAGGTCGCGCAGATTGATGCTCAGGCGGGCCCGTCCGCTCAGCAGGATGACGGTCTGCATGAGCAGACTGGCCCCGAACCCCAGGACGAATCCCCAGGCCGACCCGGCCACTCCCAGCGCGGGGAACGGCCCGTGCCCGAAGATCAGCAGCCATTCGGTGATGACGGTGACGGCGGTCGAGAGGAACAGGGCGGCCATCGCCAGCCGGGCCTCTCCCGCGCCGCGCAGCATGGAGTTGTTGACGAAGGTCAGGACGACGACGAACAGCCCGCCCATCGTGATCCGCAGGTAGGCGAGCCCCAGGGGGAGCACTTCGGCGTCCGCGCCGAGGAGGGTCAGCAGCGGGCGGGCCAGGAGGATGCCCGCGAGGCCGAGGGAGACGGAGATGATGATGCCCAGGAGAATCGTCTGCCAGGCGGCGTGCTCCGCCGCCTCCTGATCGCGCTCGCCGATGCGCCGGGCGACGACCGCCATCCCGCCGATGCCCAGCCCGTTCGCCAGGCTGCTGAGCACCCAGCGGATGGTGATGCTGATGGTGACGGCGGCCAACGCCGCCGAGCCCAGTTTGCCAACCCACAGGGTATCCAGGATCTGCGTCACGTTGAGGATACCCATCTCCAAGATCATCGGGATGGCCAGGTACCAGATGTTGCGGTGCAGACTGCCGCTGGTCAGGTCGCGGCCAGGACGTGGGGGAGGGGGTTCGATCACTTTGCCGGGGACAGTCATCTCATCTCCAATTGCCGTGCTATCCGTTCGTCCTATCCAATAACCGCCCTCCTCTCCTACCACCCGGCGGTGTAGAAGGCCAGGTACTCCGCCATGTTCTCCTGCCACAACTGGTTTTCGTGCCGCCCGTGATGCACGATGTACCAGTTGGAGATTCCCCGCTCGTCCAACGCCTTGTGGAGGGCCTCCGCGCCGGTGCGGGCCCAGTCGGCGTCTCCGGCGTCCAGGTAGATGTGCAACGTCGCCACGCGCGGGTCGTCCACCAGGTGGAGCGGGTCGTAGACCTGCGGGGCGCGGTTGAGGGACAGGGCCGGACTGTGCGCCCCCACGCTCGAAAACAGGTCTGGATGCCGAAACCCAATCTCCAGCGACCAGACTCCGCCCCGCGAGATGCCGCCGATAGCCCGCCCCTCCCGCTCCGCCCGCGTGCGATAGGTGGCGTCAATGTGAGGGAGCAGGTCGTTGACCAACTGGGCCTCGAAGGAGTGGTCGCCGCCGCTGGTCTGCACGTAGAACTCCTGTATCCCGCGCGGCATGACGATGATGAACGGGGGGTAGATTCCGGCCTCGATCCCGATGTCGGCGGTCTCGTCCGCCCCCAGATCGTCCCAGTGGGAGTCGGTGAAGTACCAGCCGTGCAGCAGGTAGACGACCGGATACCGCTCGTCGGACTGGTCGTAACAGGGGGGAAGGTAGATGCGGTAGGTCTGGTCGCCCCCCACGACGGGGCTGAAGTAGGTGTGGCTTTCGACCCGCCCCGCCGTCTCGGTGCAGGCCGGCGTGGGCGTCGGGGTGATGGTCGGCGTCGGCGTGGGAGTTGGGGTAGGG
>JALWUZ010000746.1 GCA_027079895.1 Anaerolineae bacterium | reverse complement strand
CCCCTGTCGGAGACGCAGAGGGCCATCTTGCGCTTGTTGGGGTTCTCGGAATGGGCCTACACAACACTCGTTGCCCAATCTCCCGAACCCCCTTGAGAAATCCGCGAAATGTGAGTTGAAAGTATCGAGAGTGCTCAGCTCTTCCTGGGAGTCTTTGAGAAGCTTTATCGCTTCACCCCTTTCTCCGACGATGCTCATGAGCGCATTCGGGGCAAGTGCCCCCTGGAACTGGCAGGCTACGAGGTGCGGAAGTTGCCAATGGCCCAACTTTTCCGAGGACTGGCCCTCCAGTGGCCTGCCCCAGCCTTCCAGGAGATTGTCCCCAATGTGTGACGCTCGCCGGTGGGCAACTTGCCCAGATTTTTCCTTGTGCTATAATGCCGCCTATGTCTCTACTAGTGATAACCTTCGTAGCAATCGCTCTGACGTTCGACTTTCTCAACGGCTTCCACGACAGTGCGAACATCGTCGCCACGATGATCGCCTCCCGGGCGATGGGCCCGCGCCGCGCCCTGGCCCTCAGTGCATCGGCCCACTTCGCCGGACCGTTCCTCTTCGGCGTCGCCGTCGCCACCACCGTCGGGCACGAGGTGGTGGCCCCCTACGCCAGCACCCTGGCCGTCGTGATCGCCGCCCTCCTGGCCGCCATCACCTGGAACCTGATTACCTGGTTCTTCGGCATCCCGTCCAGTTCCTCCCACGCCCTGATGGGGGGGCTGGTGGGAGCGGCCATCGTGGGGTACGGCGTCGAAGCCATCCAGTTCCACGGCTTAATGAAGGTCTTTGCCGCGCTGCTCCTCTCGCCGCCGCTGGGACTCATCGCCGGGTACCTGTTTATGAAACTGGTGCTCTTCCTGTCCCGTGGGGCCTCGCCACGCATCAACATCTTCTTCAAGCGCATCCAGACTTTCACCGCCCTCTGGCTCGCCCTGAGCCACGGGGCAAACGACGCCCAGAAGACGATGGGGATCATCACGATGGGCCTGGTCAGCACCGGCATGTTGCACCAGTTCCACGTGCCGACCTGGGTAGTCGCCGCCTGCGCGTCCGCCATCGCCATCGGGACGGCGACCGGCGGCTGGCGCATCATCCACACCCTGGGGGGCAAATTCTACAAAATCCGTCCGGTCCACAGTTTCACCTCTCAGGCGACCTCGGCGGCGGTGATTCTAGGAGCCGCGCTGCTGGGAGGCCCGGTCAGCACTACCCAGGTGGTCAGTTCCGCCATCCTGGGGGTCGGGTCGGCGGAACGGGTGAACAAGGTGCGCTGGGGGGTGGCCGGGAACATCGTCACCGCCTGGCTGCTGACCATCCCGGCCTCCGGCGTCCTGGCCGCGCTGGCCTACCTCGTCGTCTCCCGCTACGTCCAACTGTGACCCGGATTCAGGAGGCTCATCAATGCTGAAATGGCTGTTATGTCTGTTCAAGCCCCGTCCCAACCGTTTCATCCAACTGCTCATCCAGCAGGCCGAGTACACGGAAGAAGGAGTCAACGCCCTGGTAGAGTACCTCGACAATCCCAGTGAGGAACGCGCCCACGCGGTCAAACAGATGGAGAAAGAGGCGGACGAAATCCGCCGCATTCTGATTGACGAACTGAACCGCACTTTCGTCACCCCCATTGACCGGGAGGACATCTTCGCCCTCTCCCGCGCCGTGGACGACGTGCTCGACTACGCCTATACGACGGTGGACGAGATGCTCATCCTGGAGGTGCAGCCCAACAGTTTCCTGCGGCGGATGGGCTCCCTGCTGCGCGACTCCGCTCACGAAATCCACCTGGGCGTCCAGCGGCTGGCCGACCACCCCGGCGTCGCCGAGGATCACGCCGTGCGGGCGAAGGCCCTCGAAAACCGCATCGAGACCGTCTACCGCGAGGCCGTCGCCGACCTGTTCCACCGTCCCCAGGATGTGGAGCACGTCGTCGAAATGCTCAAACTGCGGGAGATTTACCGCCACATGAGCAACGCTGCCGACCGGGGCGACGAGGCCGCCAACATCCTCTCCGACATCGTGGTCAAAATGACCTGAACCCGTATGGCAGAGTACGGTGAACCTCTTACCAGACGCGAGAAGGAACTCCTGAGGCTGGTAGCGACCGGCATCACCAATCAGCAGGTCGCCCACCAGTTGCACATCAGCGTCAACACCGTCAAAGTCCACCTGCGCAACATCTACACCAAGTTAGGGGCCGAATCGCGCACCGAGGCGACGATGATCGCCGTGCGCGAAGGGCTGATCGTCGTGGACGGCATCGAACCGGCGGCGGAGACCGCCACCGACGAGGCCGCCGTCCCGGCCCCGGAACCTCCCCTCCCACTGTTCCAGCGGGTCGCACTGGTGGCCGCCGCCCTGCTGGTGGTGGCCGGGATGGTGCTGACCTGGCCCCGCAGCCGTCCCCAGGCCGAAAACGGCCCCGACCTGCCGCTGGAACAGGTGCGCGACGGGACTCCCACCACTTGGAGCAGCAGCGCGGAATCCTCCTGGCACGAGCGGGCCCAAATGCCGACCCGTCGCGCTTACCTGGCCCTGGCCGTCGCCGACGACCGCTTCTTCGCCATCGGCGGGCAGACGCCGGAGGGCCCCACCGCCGCCGTCGAGATCTACTCCCCGGAGGAGGACTTGTGGGGGCGCGGCGCCGACCTGCCCACTCCGGCGACCTACATCGCGGCGGCGACCATCGGCAACCGCATCTTCGTCCCCGGCGGGTGCGATGGGCAGGGGAAGCCCTCCCGCACCCTCGCCGTCTACGAGGTCGCCGCCGACGCCTGGGAGGAGGCCGCCCCGCTCCCGGAGCCGCGCTGCGCTTACGCGCTGACCGCCTTCGCCGGACGGCTGTATCTCTTCGGCGGCTGGGACGGGGAGCGGTACGTCGCCACGGTCTACGTCTACGACCCGGAGACGGACGCCTGGACTACCGCCCCGCCGATGAGCACCGCGCGGGGGTTCGCCGCCGCCGCCCCGCTGGGAGAGCGCATTTACGTCGTCGGCGGGTACGACGGCCACCGGGAATTGACCACCTGCGCCGTCTACGACCCGTCCACAACGGCCTGGGACGCCTGCGCACCGCTGACGGTGGAGCGCGGCGGGCTGGGACTGGTGCCCCTCGGCGGGCAACTGTACGCCATCGGCGGGGGCGGCTGGACGAGTTACCTCGGCTTCAACGAGCGTTACGACCCCGGCAACGACATCTGGCGCACCATCGCCACCCC
>JALWUZ010000745.1 GCA_027079895.1 Anaerolineae bacterium | reverse complement strand
CGTAACCGCCGCAGGAAAAAGTGGCGTTTCCTGTTGGGATCTGTAGGTGCTGCTCCTGCCGTTCCCGATGGCCAAGTTGAGTCTATTCCGATGTCAAAGTGCGACTTGACTTTTTACCGCATGTCTGTGGCCTGGGATACCTGTTTGTGAGTGTACGTACCCCTATTGTGCCACAAGTCGGGCAAATTGCCAATCGTCGGGGATGCGGTTGTGCGCGATTCGTTTGCCTAATCGCAATGGCGCAGAAAACGAGTTTGGGGTAAAATAAGGCCGGAGGTGAACGGGGTGATGATCGGACAAGGACGAAAGCGGGCGGATGAGTGCGACGTGGTCGTCGTCGGCGCGGGGCTGGTGGGGGCGGCGGTCGCGGCCCGGTTGACGGCGGAGGGGCTCGATACGGCGGTGCTGGAAGCGCAGACCGTCGCCGGCGGCGCGACTGGCCGGAGCGCGGGCCTGGTGCTGGCCGGGTGCGATTTCGATTACGGACGGGCTGTCGCCACCTATGGACGCCAACGGGCGCGGGAACTGTGGTCGCTGACCGTCGAGGGGCGGGAGCGGCTGGTGGCCGAGGCACGGCACCTGGCGGTCCCCGTCACCGTCAGCGGCAGTTGGGCCCTGGCGACGGACGCGGAGCAGGCCGCCCGTCTGGAGAAAGCGGCGGCCCTTCTGCGGGAAGACGGCTTCGATGTCCGTTTCGGCGACGACCCGCTGGAGCGCGGCTTCCAGGGCGCACTGTACACCCCCGGCGACGCGGTGGTGGACGGGGCGGCGTTGACGCGGGCTCTGCTGGCCAGCGAGGGGGTAGCCGTCCACGAGACGACCGAGGTGTACCGCTGGGAGCCGGAGGGGAACGGGCTGCGCGTCTGGGCGCGGGGGCGCACCGTGTTCTGCCACGCCCTCGTCCTGGCGGTGAACGGCTACAGCCCGCTGCTGGCGTCCTATTTCACAGGCAGAGTGACCCCCACGCGCGGCCGGCTCGTCACCAGCGACCCGCTCTACGAAACGACGGTGGAGCGTCCCTGCGTCTTCGACGGCGGTTACTGCCGCCAGTTGCCCGACCGACGGCTGCTGCTGGGAGGCTGGCAGCGGGAGACGGACGGGGACGGCCTGGCGGAGTTCGTCGCCCGGCACTTCCCGGAGGTGAATCTGCTCACCGCCGAGCAACGGTCGGGGGTAGGAGGGTTCACCGGCGACGGGATCCCGCTGGTAGGCCGTCTGCCGGACGCGCCCAATGTTCACTTCGCCGTTGGATTGGGAGGACGCGGGCTGGCATGGGGGCTCGTCGTCGCCGAACGGGTGACGTCGTTGTTGCTGCACGACACCGACCCCGGCCTCCTGGCGGCCTCCCGGCAGTGAGAACGAGGATAGTCTGCTTCAAGGACAGGGCGGGTAGATGGGTGACTCCAAATACCGATGGAGAGAGTGACCAGGCGAAACTCCACACCGCCGAACGGTGCGGGGCTCCCCTATGAGGGGAATATGTCCCAGGAGTGGGAAGCGATCGAGGAGGCGATCGCCGCCCTCGAAGCGCAGCGCGACATCCTGGGCGATGCGGTGGTAGAGGTCTCCATCGCCGCCCTGCGCGAGAAGTTGGCCGTTCTGGAGACCCAGCGAGCGACGGAACAGCGCAAGCAGGTCACGGTCTTGTTCGCCGATGTGTCCGGCTTCACCGCTATGTCGGAGACGATGGACCCGGAGGAGGTTCACGACATTATGAACGCCCTCTGGGCCCGGCTGGACAGCGCGATCACCGCTCACGGCGGCACCATTGACAAGCACATGGGGGACGCGGTGATGGGGCTCTTCGGCGCACCGACGGCCCGCGAGGACGACCCGGAACGGGCTGTCCTGGCCGCCCTGGCGATGCAGAAGGAGGTGGCCGATTTCAACGCCAGCGATGACTGGGAGGATTACGGCGGGTGGAACGCCCGGACGCCGCCCCCGCGTATCTCGGTGCGGGTCGGCGTCCACACCGGCCCGGTCTCGCTGGGCACCGTCGGGACGACGGGCGAGTACACCGCGATGGGGGATACCGTCAACCTGGCGCGGCGGTTGCAGGAGGTGGCCCCGGTCGGCAAGGTGATCATCTCCCACGACACCTACCGCCACGTCCAGGGGGTGTTCAACGTCCAGCCGCTCAAGCCGGTCAGCGTCAAGGGGAAGAGCGACCCGATTCCCATCTACGTCGTGCTGCGGGCCTGGCCGCGAACCTTCCGCTTCGCCGGGCGCGGGGTCGGGGGAATCGAGACCCGCATGGTAGGCCGTGAGCAGGAACTGGCCTGTCTCAAGGACATCCTCCGCGCCGTCCTCAAGAGCGGCAAGTCCCAGGTCGTCACCATCATCGGAGAGGCGGGCGTGGGCAAGTCCCGCCTGCTGTACGAGTTCGACCGCTGGCTGGCCCGTCAGCCGGGGACGATCATCTACTTCAAGGGACGGGCGGACGAGCAGATGGCGAACACGCCCGGCTTCCTCATCCGCGACCTGCTCTCCTTCCGCTTCGACATTCAGGACAGCGACCCCTCCTCCGTCGCCCGAAGCAAGTTGGAGCGCGGCATTCTGAGTTTCATGGGCGGCGAGGGGATGGAGAAGGCGCACTTCATCGGACATCTAATCGGCTTCGACTTCTCCGCCAGCCCCTACCTGCGCGGTATCCTCGGCGACGCCCGCCAGATACGCGACCGGGCCTTTCACTACCTCACCCAATTCTTCGATGCGGTGGCCCGACACGCTCCCACCGTCATCTTCCTCGAAGACATCCACTGGGCGGATGAAAGTTCCCTCGACCTGATCGAGCACCTGTCCAGAGGCTGCCAGGACGTGCCCCTGCTGATGGTCTGTCTGGCCCGCCCCTCGCTCCTGGAACGGCGACCCTCCTGGGGACAGCGACAGCAGAATCACACCTGCATAGACCTGAAGCCCCTCTCCGCCGACGGCAGCCGCCAACTGGTGGTGGAGATTCTGCGCAAGGTGGAGCAGATTCCGCCGGAGTTGCAGGAGATGATCGTGGGACGGGCCGAGGGCAACCCGTTCTACATCGAGGAGTTCATCAAGTCGCTGATCGAGAGCGGCGTCATCGTGCCCGGCCCCCGGCAGTGGCGCATCCGCTCCCGCCGATTGACGGAGATCAAGGTGCCGCCGACGCTGGTCGGGCTGCTCCAGGCCCGTCTCGACCGGCTGAGCCCGACGGAGCGGGACGTGCTCCAACGGGCCTCAGTCG